>CAZDXK010000139.1:0-5188 GCA_964509215.1 uncultured Actinomycetes bacterium
ATGTGCCGTCTCCCAATAGGCCATCACGTCGTACATCCGGCGCCCGTAGAGGTAGGTGCCGACCGACCGCTCGAGGTCGTTGACGAAGGTGTGCACCTCCTCGTCCGGCTCGGCCCAGTCGAAGTTGCCGTCCTCGTCCGCTACGTAGCCGTCGAGCGACGTGATCGCCGAGTAGATCAGCTTCGCCATGGTGAGCCTCCCTTTAGGTCGCACCCCTTGCGAGCGCCGGGCTCCTTGCGCTTCTAACCGAGGAGGTCGTCGAGCGAACGCTTCGGCTTCTCGGCCTTCGACAAGAGATCGTCGATGGACGGAGAAGGTTTTTCCAGCGGTCCCTCTAACACATCGTCGAGCTTCGGGCCTTCCAGGTCTCCGGCGGCGGCCATGAGGTCATCGAGGCTCCTGCCTGGATCGCCCTTCAAGCGGATCCGTAGCGCGGCCAAGACCGCGGCGTGCGGATCCGACAGTCCCTTCGACACCTTGATCTCGGTCAAGACCTCCTCGACCCGCGCCAAGAGTCGTTCGTCATCCCTGCACTCGCCGTCGCCCGCCATGTTCATCGCCATTGCCGGTCCTCGTTCGTTCCATCGACTTGGCCCAAGCTAGCATCGGCCCTTCGACCTCAGGATGTCCATGGGTTGCGGCGCATGTTCCCCTCGATCTGTCTCCCTTCCAAAGAAAGAACTGTGCCTCCCAGCGCGGGAATGCGCCTCTCCATACGGGAGTTAGCATACCCAGAGGGGTATACAGAAACCGACCGAGGAGGAACTCGCAGATGGCAACCGTGGATCTGAACCAGGACACGTTCGAAGCGACGGTGACCGGCGACGGCATCGTGCTCGTGGATCTCTGGGCCGACTGGTGCGGCCCGTGCAAGATGTTCGGCCCGGTGTTCGAGGCCGCGTCCGAGACGCATCAGGACATCGTGTTCGCCAAGGTCGATACCGAGGCCGAACAGGGCATAGCCACCGCGCTCGGTATCCGATCGATCCCGACACTGATGGCCTTCAGGGAGGGCGTGCTGGTGTTCCAGCAGCCGGGAGCCCTGCCCGGGCCAGCCCTCGAGCAAGTCATCACTGCCGTCCGCGATCTGGACATGGTGGAGGTCCACCGCAAGGTCGACGAGGCGCGGGCGCACGAGTCGGTGGGAGGGCGCGTATGAACGGCGGATCTGTCGAGAGGAAAGGGAAGGTCGGATACGGCACCGGACTGACCGTCGATCGACCGTTCGCCGAAACCGTAGACGCCCTCCGCGAGTCGCTCGCGGAGCAAGGGTTCGGGGTGCTCACGGAGATCGATGTCCGCGCCACGATGAAGACCAAGCTCGGGATCGACGTGCCCCCCCAGGTGATCCTCGGTGCATGCAACCCGTCGCTCGCGCACGCTGCGCTCGAAGTGGAGCCATCCATCGGCTTGCTCCTCCCCTGCAACGTCGTCGTTCGTGACGATCCGGAGGGCACGATCGTCGAGGTGATCGACCCGAGCATCCTCGTCACGTTCACGCAGAACCCCGCCCTTGAGCCGATCGCGAACGAGGCCTCGCGCAGGCTCGGTGCCGCGCTCGCCACGCTCGCCGGCGCCTCAGCAGCGGAGGATGCTCCATGACCGCCAGGGCCCGCGGCTCCGTCGGGTCGGCAGCCGGTGACGACACCAAGTTGCGGCTCGGGTCCGAGGAGGTCCCCGCCCTCGTCCGCCGGCTGCGACGAGCGGAGGGACAGATCGCCGGCGTGATCAGGATGCTCGAGGAGGGGCGGGACTGCCGCGACGTCGTGGTGCAGGTCGCCGCGGTGTCTCGGGCGCTCGACAAGGCCGGGTTCGCGATCGTCGCGTCCGGTCTCTGCCGCTGCCTCGCAGATCGCGACGAGCCGGGCGCTGTGGATCCCGCCGAGCTCGAGCGGCTGTTCCTGTCCCTCGCCTAAGCCCGGCTGTGCCACGACGGGATGAAGCGGGGCGTGCGGTCGGCGTATGCGGAGTACCCCGCGTATCGAACCCGGAGACGACGCTCTTCCCACCTCGCCTTGATCGCGAGCCAGACGACGAGGGCCAGGGCGGCCGCAGCAACTTCGACGCTCCCGGAAGGGATCGCCGACCCGATGGCGAACGCCATCACTCCGCTGTAGATGGGGTGCCGGACGTACCTGTAGAGGCCATTCGAGCGAAGCTCTCCGTCCCTCACCGGGATCGGGAGCGGCGTGGCCGATCTCCCTAGGTTGACCAGTCCGATCCCGATCACCAGCAGGCCCATGAGCGATAGAACGCGAGCGCCGTTCGAGAGCCAGGCTGGTGCGGTCCAGTCGCTTCCCGCGGGAAGCAGGACGACGGCCACGAGCAGGATGAGCTGCACGAGCACGAAGGCCCACGCGACGACCCGATCGTTACCGAGAGCGGGGTGGCCGGAGGGCTGCACGAGCGACGAGCCTATCGCGAGGGAACGGAGAAGCCTCAGCGGTGGAAACCGGAGAGGAACCGCCTGACGGTTCCGAAGTTGGGCGCGGGGGCGACCGGGCTCGACCAACACCTGGCGAGAGGGAGCTCTCCCGGATCTGGAGCTCGGCGCGTCGGCCGACCGGGTGTCGCGAAGGGGCTCGGCATCCGGGACCGTTCGGCCGAGGCCCATCGGTACCCTCGACGGCCGATCGGCCCGAATCCTGCGTCCGAACATCGACGGTTCTCGGATACCGCGAACATTTCCGCGCGGCACACCGATGAACCAGACGAAGAGCTTTCCGGTGCCGTTCGGTCGATCCGACCGGGCGCCCGCGATGCCGAAGCGCGCCGAGGGGCGAGCCGAGGAAGGAGGATGTATGCGTTCGATCCGTTCCGCGCTCGTCGTGGGGAGCGCCATGTGTCTGCTGGTCGTCGCCGGAGGGTCAGCGTGGGCCGGCGGCAACCCACCCGGGAACAACGGCACGGTCAAGGTCGACGGGGTGCCCTTCGAACAAGCGCGGGGCAACGAGCCCCATGTCGACTGCGTCTTCCAGATCGACTTCTTCGGGTTCGACCAGGGCAACCTGACAGGGACCGCGACGTTCGAGCTCCAACCCCCGACCGGCACCGGCGTGCTGCTCGTGGACTCGACGTTCATCGGCGAGGATCCCGCCGGCGGCGGCACCGACCTCGACGCGTCGCTGGTAGAGGACCTGTCGGGACCGATCGCCGACTCGGGCGTGACGGCACAGCCGAACCAGGGCTTCCACGTCACGCTGACGGTTGAAGCCGAAGGCTCTATCGGCGCCATGGTGAAGCACAAGACGTTCTGGGTCGCCGATTGCGGCGGCGAAGGCGGCGGCGAGGGCGGCGGCGAAGGAGATCCGCTCGCCTAGCTTCGGAGCGCATCACGGCGGAGCGATGGGGCGTACTCAGGCCCCGTCGGACGAGGCTGGCCGTCGCAGCCGGGTGAGCTGAGCGTCGAGCGGTCTGTCGCGCGAATTCCACACGCCCAAGATGCCAAGACAGGGCGGGCATCATGGCCAGCCGGGAGCTGATGGCGGGGGCTTACAGGATCCGGGTGACGTTGCGAACGAGCGCGACGAGTGCGGTGGTGGTGACGGCGAGCAGCGCCGCCCGTCCGACCCACACCACGATCGACGAGCGCCAGAGCGACGCGAGGCCGGGGGCCGTTCGGTGGACCGCCCACGCAGCACCCATGAGGAAAAGCAGGCCCAAGCCGATCGGCCCCAAGAGCGCGAGCCCGATGATGGGGATCAGACCCAGTGGCCACCAACGTGAGCGGTCCGTCCCGGCAGCGTTGCGCAGACGGCGCTCCACCAGGAGGCTCATCGCCACCCCGTACGCCGCCGGGAGCGCGATGAACAGCACGATCGCCAGCGGCAGCGGCTCCAAGAGCCGGAAGTCGATACCGTCGGACCGGATGAAGGCGGCGCCGCCGACGATCCCGCCGAAGACACCCACGAGCATCGCCCGCCGTCGCTCCGGTAGCCAGGCACGCACGGCGAGGTAGAACAGCGCGCCGAGAACCCCCAGGACGCTCGTGAAAACCACCAGGAACAGCGTGGCGGAGCTGACCTGGCCCATGACGAAGCCGTCGTCGGTCTCGAGCCCGTGCAGGAAGTCGTCCGAGGTGATCCTCAACACCAACATGGCGAGGCGTCCCCCGAGGCCGCCCACGACGGCGCCTGAAACGAGCCCCCCGATGACCGCGGCCGACACCAGCCGAGCCAAGCTTGCCAGATCCTGGTTCCAAGATGTTCGCACCTCGATGGTCGTCATCGTGTCCTCCTGAGCGCGCCCCATCAGCTTTGAAGCATCGTCGTAGGGTGCGCGCACGGCGGGCACAACGTAAACCAGCCCGTACCACCTTCGCGGGTGGTGGTCCCACCCACGCGCATCCGGCTCGTGCTCATGACACGGTCCGACGGCGCTCGCCTTCGTCAAGGCGTGCCACCTTCGAGCCGACACTCACAGTGAAACCCCGGCTTGGAGGTGGGGAACGCATGAAGGCTGATCGGTTGACCGGGACCACCAGGCGCGCCGCGCTCGCCCTGGGCTGCCTCGCGCTCGTGGCGATCGTCGCCTACGCCGACGGGCGATCGAGCGCGTACATCGCCTTCTCGAGCTTCTACGTCGTGCCCATCGCCCTCGCGGCCTGGTACGGCGATCGCACGATCGGCCTCGTCATCGCCGTGACGAGTGGACTCGGCGGGCTGGCTGCGGACATCTGGTCGGCCGACGCCCCCCATCCCTTCGCCTTGGCGAACCTCGGGTTCCGTCTCGTGCTCTTCGTCCTGATCGCCACGATGACCGCCCGCATCATGAAGACGAGGGATCGGGAACACCGGTTGGCCAGGCTGGAGCACGAGGCAACCCAGCGTCTGCGGGAATTGAACGACATGAAGGACGCCCTCATGCGTTCGGTCATCGTCGACGCGCGCGAACCCCTCGGCGACATCTACGCGCGGATCGTCACGCTCGGGTTCGATCTCCCGACGCTCTCGGTGAGCGAGACGCGCCTGGTGCTGAACGAGATCGCCGACGCCAGCCGTCGGCTGTCCACGCTGGTGAACAACCTCGTGCCCGACGAGAGCGCCACCTCTGCCGCGAACGGATCGGCCGTCGGCACGCCCGCCCCCTCGGCGTAGCTATCCCGCGAGCGCCTCCTCGAGGGCGCGGCGCACCAGCACCTTCGCGAGCTCACGACGGTACTCCGCGCTGCCGAACGCATCCGACGGTG
>CAZDXK010000140.1:0-5186 GCA_964509215.1 uncultured Actinomycetes bacterium
CGGAGTCCCGTCTCGACACCGCCGTTGAGGTAGCCCTGGCTGTACGTCGACGTGTGCTCCCCCGCGAAATGCACGTTCCCTTGCGGCCGCCCCATGTAGCCGAAGAAGCTCGTCCACTGTCCGGGCAGGAACGCCGCGTACGAGCCCTTCACCCACGGGTCGTCCACCCACGAGTCCAACCACGACCGCGCGTTGAACGAATCGCGCATGCCGGGGAGGTACGTGTCGAGGAACGTCAGCGCGTCGTCGACCACTCCCGCCGGGGCCGGTGCATGCGGATCGTCCGTCGGGTAGCTCGCTCCGGTCTTCCCGCCCGTGTAGATGGTCAGCAGCCCGCCGGGTCCCGGTTGCGCCAGGGAGCTGTCCCAGCTACCGGACTTGGGGGTATCCAGCTGGAACGAGCCGTTCCAGCCGAACACGGGGAACCGGTCCTCGAACTGCAGGAGCACCTTCGCGTTCGTCCCCATCCCAAGCTCGCGGATCGCCTTCATGCGCTTCGCGTCGAACCCGGCGCCGTCGAGGTCAACGTCGCGGAGGGTGGTGAACGGCAGGCAGAGCACCACGTGGTCGGCGAACACCGGTGACGCAACGTTTCCGAAGACCAGCTCGTACGAGCCGTCGCTGCGCCTGCGCACCGCTTCGAGCGGGGATCCCAGGTGGAGCGCGTCCGCAGGCAGCAGATCGGCGAGCATCGTCGGCACCTGATCGTTGCCGCCTCTGATGTGGTAACGCTCGTCGGCGGGCCCGCCCGGATACGGCGTGACGTACGTCTCGAGCAGCGTGATCGCCGACGTGTCCTCGGGGTCGATGCCCCAGAACCCGGTGAGACCGATGTCGATCGACGTGCCGAGGAGCGAGGTGCTCCCGCCCGGCACGTTCGCGTCCATCCATTCCCGCATCGTCATCCGGTCGAACGCCTTCGCGACCGGCCCCGCCTCCCCCCAGCGATACGGGCCGACCTTCCGCGCGTCGCGCACGAGCCGGCGGATCACCACGTCGAAGTGTTGGCGGACCTCACGCTGCTCCCGCAGCTCTCCGTCCAGGACCAACAGGCCGTGGGCGTCTCCCATCTCCTCGTACGCAGGCCACAGGTCGTCGAGGTGCAGGCCGAGCGCGGCCACGAGGCGTCGGAGCTGCACGTGACGCGTGTCGACGAACTCCCCGCCGTGCTCGGCCACCTGGCCACCGTCGAACGTCCTGGCGGTCCAGCAACGACCGCCCACACGGTCGCGGGACTCGTAGAGGTCCGCACGGATACCGTTCTGCTGCAGCTTGTACGCGCAGGAGACTCCCGCGAGCCCCGCGCCCACCACGACGACGCGGGGATCATGCGCTCCACCGCGGAACGCGCGGGCCAGCGCCGAGAGCGGCGGCCCGGCGACCGTTGCGGCCCCCAGCACCCCGGCACCCTTCAGCAGTTGCCGCCGGCTCATCAGCCCTTGGTGCAGCTCGATCGCCTCGTCCGTCGACACGGCACGATCGTTGGGGAGCGACGCGTGGACATCGGCCAGTTCGCGCATCGCCCGCATCAGCGGGGTCCTTCTTCCCACGCGTGCCACCTCCTCGACCGACTTCTCTCGCCCCGCCGTCAGACCGGTTCGTCCTCCAGGTCGAGCACCGGGTCCATCTCGTCCGGCGCGAGCGTTCCCACCGTTCCCTTGCGGATGGCGCGACGGTACAGCAGGAGCGAGGGAAGCTGTAGCGCGGCCGAGACGACGATCGCGACCGGCACGCCCAAGCCTCCGGCGATGGCGCCGAGCGCTGGTCCCCCCGCCGCCTGCCCCATCGCGTCGGCCTGCCCACCGACCGAGTTGATCGTCGCGCGAGTCTTCGGGTCGAGCCCCTGGTTGATCCACACGGTGAACACCGGATCGCGAACGCTCCGGAGTGCGCCGACGATCCACATCGCCACGAGCGCCACCCAGAACCGACCGGTCAACGCGAACACGACGACGCTGACGACGAGCAGCACATCGATCACCGCCAGGATCCGCGCGACGGGGACGTGTCCTTCGAGCGTACCCCGCCGGCGCACGACGATCAGCGCGGCGAACCCGATCACCAGCGAACCGCCGTTCAGGATCGCGAACCACCACAGCTGTGAGATATCCCCGATCGACGGGAGGCCGATGTCACGCAGGATGTGGAGGTCCGCCAACCGGTCGAACCCCTCCGTTGACGCACCGTGCAGCGCCGCCGTTCCCAGGATCAGCATCAGCGCGGGATGGGAGCGCATCGCTTTCACACCCTCCCTGAACGTCGCGATCAGCGAGTGGTGAAGCCGCTCCCCGTCCGGTCTGGCTCCCCGCTCGAATCGCTCCTCGGGCATCACGATCCACAGGACCGCCGCCAGCACCAAGAAGCCGGCGCCCGAAACGAGGATCGGCAGAGCCAGATCCACGGTCGCGAGGCCAACGCCGACGATGATCCCGACGAGCGCCGCCGCGTGCCAGAACTGATCACCGCGGAAGTAGAGGGGTCGAGCGGCCTCTTCCCCGACCTCGTCGGTGAGCCACGCCACATCGGCACCGCTCTGGAACGTCGCGAAGATACCCCAGATCACCTGTGAGGCAGCCGCCATCCAGAAGCTTCGGGAGAGCGCGAGGAGCACGAAGCCTGCCCCCGAGCCGGCCACCCCGATGATGATCGAGGTCCGCCGACCGATGGTGTCGGCCACGACACCGGTCGGCGTTTCGAACAACAGGTACGAACCCTCCAGGATGGTCCCCAGCAGCACCAGCTGGAACGGGCCCAGATCGAGCCGCAGGATGAGGAACACGCTGAAGATCACGCTCATCATCTGCGACAAGAACCCGTCGATCGCAAGGTAAGCGAGGTAGACGGGCACCGCGCGCATCCGTCGGCTCATCCTTCGTCCTTCCGGTGCCGGCGAAAACCGGCTGAGATCGGGCGTCGGGAACGGCGATACTCAGCGGGCCCCAGATATGCACGACCGGCCCAGCCGCCGTCACGCGACGCGAGATACCGGACGCAGAACGTCCGGCGAGGTCGGTGAGGTTGTTCGGCTAGACCTTTGTCATGCTGGCTCGAGTCTCCCGGACGCCCGGGAGCGTGTCAATCGCGGAGCCTCCGATCTGTGCGAGCATCGGCACATGGCCGATGACCACCTCTCCGCCGAGCACGACGATCGGCCGTTCGCGGTGCTCGATGTGGGGTCGAACTCGGCGCGGATGATCGTCTTCCGACTGCGGGCGGACGAACACCTCGACGTGATCGAGGACGCTCGCGCGCCGCTCCGGCTGGCGCGCGAGTTGCACAACGACGCCGAACTCGGTCCCGAGGCGATCGAACGGACCCTCGAAGCACTCAGGGACTTCCGGGCCGTGGCGGAGGGGGCGGGTGCCGATCGGATCCTGGCGGTCGCTACGTCGGCAGTCCGCGACGCGCTCGACGGACATCTCCTACTCGAACGAGCGCGAGAGCTCGGGGTACCGCTGCAGATCATCGACGGCGACACCGAGGCCCGGCTCGGCTTCGTTGGGGCCGTGCACGATCTGCCCGTCACGAGCGGTGCGACGCTCGACGTCGGCGGAGGGAGCGCGGAGATCTCGCGCTTCCGCGACCGTCGCCTCGCCCGCACGTGGATGTTCGAGCTCGGATCGCTCAGGGTCAGCGACCGGTTCCTCGACGACGACCCGCCGACCAGCTCGGAGCTCAAGCGGTTACGGAAGCACGTCGGCGAGATCCTCAGGAACGCCGAGATCGACGCTCTGACGAGCGGCGAGGTCTTGGTCGGTATCGGGGGAACGGTTCGCAACCTGGCGAAGATCGACATGCATCGCACCGAGCATCCGCTCCGTTTGCTGCACGGCTACGAGCTTCCGGCCGATCGCTTGGAGGTCATCCTCGGCGATCTGGCGAGCAAGACGATGAAGCGCCGCGCCCAGATCGCAGGACTGAACCCCGATCGGGCCGACTCCGTGATCGGAGGTGCGGTCGTGTTGCTCGAGGTCATGTCCGCGCTCCATGGAGACCGGATCGTGGTCTCCAGCCGCGGGGTGCGCGAGGGACTCGCCCTCGGCGGACCCGACGCGACCGTTCCGCCGCCACGATGGGTGCGCACGATCTCGATCGCCACGCTCTCCGCTCGATTCGCGACCTGGGACGGTGAAGCGGCCGACCGCCGAACGATGATCGCCACGCGGTTGCACGACTCGCTCGATCCGGAGGCACGAGATGCGGTCCGCGAGATGTTGGTCCACGCGTCGACGGTCCTCGACGTGGGACGTGCGATCGACTACTACGACCGCTTCGAGCACGCGGCGATGATCGTGACGTCGGCGGATCTCGGGGGGTTCACGCATGAAACGCTCGGCATCCTGTCGGCGATCCTCCGACAGGCCGACGACGACATCCGGCTCGGTCCGTATCGGCGACTTATCGAAGTTGAGGACCGATCCGCGGTGCTTCGAGCCGCCACGGTGTTGGCGCTCGCCGACGAGCTGAAACGGCGGATACCGCCCGAGCTCCCCGCCATGATCGCATGCACGTGGCATCCGGCCGCGTTCGTCGTCCAGGGACCGTTCCCGAGCGGGTGGCGACCCCGCGGCGTGGCCGAGCGCTTCCGACAAGCGTTCGGGCGGCCCCTGCATGTGCGGTCCAGCCGCCCGGCCTAGGATGACGCTCTCTGCGGAACGAGGTGGAGAGATGCGGATCCTCACGATCGACCTGGGCACGAGCGCCACGAAGGTGGTCCTGTGGTCCGAGGACGGGCCGATCGCGATGGGACGCGCTCCGGTGGATGTCGAGCACCCGCGAGCGGGATGGGTCGAACAAGACCCCGAGGGGTGGTGGACGTCGACCCTCGCTGCGTGCGCGCAGCTTCCCTTGGAAGAACGGATGCAGGTCGACGCCGTGGGCTTCTCGAGCCAGCGCGACACGTTCGTCCCAGTGACGACGGCGGGAGAGCCCATCGGCCGGGCGATCGCAGCCGCGGACCGTCGGGCCACGGAGGAGGTGGCCGGGCTGGGCGACGACTTCCACGTGCTCACCGGGGTCGTGCCCGATGCCGGCACGGTCGCCGCGAAGGTCGCGTGGATGCGCCGGCACGAACCGGACCGTTTGAGCGGCGGTCAACGATGGATCCTGGGGCCGAGAGACCTGATGGTGTTCCGACTGACCGGCCGCGGCATCACCGACGCCTCGGTGGCGTCCCGGACCGGGCT
>CAZDXK010000141.1:0-5136 GCA_964509215.1 uncultured Actinomycetes bacterium
GCGATCTTGATCTGCAGCTCCTCTGCGAACGCGCAGTATTCGGGAGTGACGCCGAAGCGCGCTGAGGCGATCTGCTTGATCTTGGAGTTCTTCGCGGTCCGGTACCTGTCGGGATCCTCGCCGCCCTCTCCGGTGTTGGACCGACCGCCGATCGCGTTCATGGCGAGCGCGAGGGTCTCGTGGGCCTCGGCCGAGATCGAACCGTGCGAGATGGCCCCCGTGGAGAACCGCGAGAGGATCCCCGCAACCGGCTCGACCTCCTCGATCGGCACCGGTCTCTCGCCGGGAACGAGCTCTAAGAGGTCCCGCACGGTGGTTGGGGGGCGGGCGTGCACGATCGCCGCGTACTTCGCGTACAGCTCGGGCCGCTCCGGTCGCTTGACCGCCCGGCCCAGGGCGTGCGCGGCGCGCACATCGTCGTCTTCGACGGAGCCCTTCGCGCCCGACGCGTTCGTCCGGAGCCGCTCAAGCAACGGATCCGCCACCCGGTGGGCGGCACGAACAACCGAGGGTTCGGTCGCGTGATGCTCCCCACCGCTCCGGAACTTCACGTATCCCGGGTTGGCGAGCGAACGATCGGCAGCTGCGTACGCGAGCGCGTGCCGTTCGAGGACCGCCGCACCCACGTCGTCGAAGCCCAATCCTCCGAGCGCGGTCGGCGTCGAGACGAAGCACGTCCGCGCGATCTCCTCGTCGAGTCCGAGCACGTCGACGACCTCGGCGCCGCGATAGCTGTCCACGCACGAGATCCCGAGCTTCGCGAGCGTCTTGCGGACGCCGTCCTCGATCGCCTCGCGGTAGCGCGCGAGCGCCCAGGAGACACCCTCCTCATCCTCTCCGGCGTAGCGGGCCAGCGCGGCGACCGTCGCGGCGGCCAGGGGAAGGCGGATCGCCTCCGCGCCCACGGCCAACAGGCAGGCCACGTGATGCGATTCGCGCGCCTCGTCGACCTCGGCGACGAGCGAGCATCGGGTCCGCAAGCCGGCCTGGGCGAGAGCGACGTTGACGGTCCCCACGGCGAGCACCGACGGGATCGGTGCACGGTCGGGTCCCGCGGCGAGGTCGCTCACCACGAGGACCGGCTCCCCGTCGGCCGCAGCAGCCACCGCTTCGGAGGCGAGCCGTCGAAGCGCGACCCGAAGACCTGCCGCGCCGCGGCGCACGCGCCAGGTCGCCTCCAGCCGGCGACCTGCCGGTCGCTCCCACCGGAAGAAGCTCTCGAGCTCCTCGAGCGCGGCCGCGGGCGGGCTGTCGCCGAGGAGCGGCGCCCTCGGGCCGAGCAACACGCCGAGCGACATCACGGACCGCTCGCGCAGGTGGTCCATGGCGGGGTTCGTCACCTGCGCGAACCGCTGACGCACATGGTTGAAGAGCGAGCGGCCATGACGGCTGAGGGCGGCGATCGGTGCGTCGTCGCCCATCGAGAACGTGGGCTCCTTCCCGTACGCGGCGGCCGGGCGAAGCATCAGGGTCAGGTCCTCCCGCGTGTAGCCGTGGAGGATCTGACGCGTGACGAGCTCGTCCTCACGCAGGGAGTCGGCTCGGGGCATCTCTGGCAGGCGTGCGATCCGATGCTCCTCCGCCCACGCGGCCCATGGCCCCTCCTTCGCCAGCCCCCGGACCGCGTCGTCGTCGAGTCCGCCTCTCCGTGGATCGACGACGATCATCTGGCCCGGACCGAGCTTGCCGCGACGGATCCTGCCGTTCGGCAGGTCGATGACTCCGGCTTCGGACGCACAGACGACGAGCCCGTCGTCCGTGGCCCAGTAGCGGAGGGGGCGGAGCCCGTTCCGGTCGAGCGCCGCGCCGACCGCCACGCCGTCGGTGAAGATCAGCGCCGCGGGCCCGTCCCACGGTTCCATCAACGACGCATGCCATCGGTAGAACGCGCGGCGATCCTCGTCCATGTCCGGCGCGTCCTCCCACGCCGCGGGGACGAGCATGGCGATCGCGCGGCGGATATCACGTCCGGCTCCGTGCTCGCCGCCCTCCTTTGTGAGGATCTCGACCACCTCATCGAGGATCGCCGAATCCGAACCACCGTCATCGATCACGGGACGGAAGAGCGCTTCCTCCGCCGATGTGGCGAGACCCAACCTCCCTTCGCGAGCGTGCATACGATTCGCGTTCCCGGCGATGGTGTTGATCTCGCCGTTATGGCAGAGCATCCGGAACGGTTGAGCGCGCTCCCACGTCGGCGCCGTGTTCGTGGAGTAGCGCTGGTGGAAGACGATGAACGACGCCTCGAGATCGGGATCGCGGAGATCCGGATAGAACGAGGTGAGCCGGTCCGCCGCGGCGAGCGCCTTGTAGGTGACGGTAGCGAAGCTGCACGACACCACATACACATCGCGATCGGCCCCCCGCGTGAACGCATCGATCCGGCGGCGAGCTCGATGGGCGCGTTGCTCCGAACGCGCGGGTTCATCGGCCGCCGGGGCGCGAAGCACCGCCTGCAGGATGCGAGGCCGGGTGGCGCGAGCGTGCTCACCCAATGCCGACGGTTCGACGGGAACATCGCGCCAGCGAAGGACCTGGAGCCGTTCGCGGTCGCACGCATCCTCGACCGCGGCGCAGACCTCGCCCGGCGAGCGCCGATCGGAGATGAACAGCATCAGCAGACCCAGACCCGATACCTCGGAGACGGCTGAGCCGATCCCACGGCTGAGGAGCCGTCGAGGGATCGGCAACAGGACCCCGGCACCGTCACCGGTCTGTTCGTCGGCCGCGAACGCGCCGCGATGGCTGAGCCTCGCGAGTCCCTCGAGACCGAGCTCCACCACACGGCGGTCGGTTCGACCCGTGACGTCCGCCACGAATCCGATCCCGCACGCGTCCCGCTCGAGGGCCCTGTCGGGAGCGGGACCTCTATGCGAGGCGAGCCGTCGGTCGGACGACGTCACGATCCACCCCCTCGGTTGAGGTCGGAACGAACAACATATGCCACCGCGGTTTCCCGACCGTTTCGCGCAGATGAACGTTGCGTTACGACGCTCGGCGAAGCGCCCGACGCACTCGATGGAACGTCACACAGCCGTTACGCGAGAGACATCGCTTCGAAACTGCGACTCCCTACTCTCGCTCGGTAGGCCCGGAATGTGCTGCCCGACGAACAGGGAAGAGGGAGGGAACCATGGTGATGACACTCCGCCGTCTCGCGGATGGTCGGACACGCCGGCTGATCGCCACGATCTTCGCCGGGAAGGTGCTCGGCGTGATCGCGATGCTCATCGTGGTCAACCAGATCGCCGGGTTCATCGACACGCCGGCGTCGGCGCAAAAGGTCACCCACCAAGCCGACGACCTGGTGGATCCGGTCAACACCATGTGGGTCCTCGTCACGGCGTTCCTCGTGTTCTTCATGCAGGCCGGGTTCATGGCGCTCGAAGCCGGCTTCGCCCGTTCGCGGGAGACGGTGAACGTGCTCACGGAATGTATCGTCGACACGTTCCTGTGCGGGCTGCTGTTCTGGGCGTTCGGATTCGCCTTCATGTTCGGTGAGGGCAACGGCCTGATCGGACACCAGTTCTTCCTGTTGCACGGCGCGCCGGCCACGTTTGGATCGACCGGTGTCGCGTTCCTTGCGTTCTGGCTGTTCCAGTTCGCGTTCGCCGACACATGCTCGACGATCACGTCGGGCGCCATGGTGGGGCGCACCGGGTTCAAGGGCGATCTCCTCTACTCGATCGGCGTCTCCGGCTTCATCTACCCGATCTTCGGCCACTGGGTGTGGGGCCCCGGCGGATGGCTCGGCAACATGACACCCGGCGTCCTCAACACGTTCACCGGCGGGACCGTGTTCCGCGACTTCGCGGGATCGACGGTCGTCCACACGGTGGGAGGGTTCATCGCCCTGGCGGGAGCGATCGTCCTCGGGCCCCGTCTCGGCCGGACGTTCAAGCGTGACGGAGGCGGCCCGTTCCCGGCGCACGACCTGACGATCGCAGCGATCGGCGGCGTGATCCTGTGGTTCGGTTGGTACGGGTTCAACCCGGGGTCGACGCTCTCCGCGCTCGACTTCGAAGGGATCGGGCGGGTCGCTGCCAACACGACCCTCGCTGCGTGCGCTGGCGGGATGGTCGCCCTGTTCTGGGTGTATCCGCGCGCGAGGAAGTGGGACCTGGGCATGAGCGTCAACGGGTTCCTGGGCGGCCTGGTCGCCATCACGGCTCCCTGCTACTGGGTCTCTCCCGCGGGCGCCGTGCTGATCGGAGCCGGCGCGGGCATCGTCGTTCCGCTCGCGATGGACTTCATGGAATGGCGCAGGGTCGACGATCCGGTCGGAGCGGTCGCGGTCCACGGGTTCGCCGGGGTCTGGGGGACGCTGAGCGTGGGCTTGTTCGCGACCGGAGCGTTCGGGATCCCCACGCCCGATGGTGTTGACACGTCGACGAGCGTCACCGGGCTCTTCTACGGAGGTGGGATCGATCAGCTCAAGGCACAACTCGTCGGCAGTCTCGCGTGCATCGTCGTGGTGAGCGCGGCCGCCTTGGCGTTGATGCTCGTCGTCCGGATGACTCGCACGCTGCGGGTGTCCGGGAAGGGCGAGCGTCAGGGTCTGGATCTGCACGAGCACGGAACCCCTGCGTACCACCTGGAGCCCGGTCTCGGCACCACGGTGATGCCCTTGGATCTCTCCGAGATGGACGTCGATGATCTATTCGCGCCGTCGACGTCGAACGTGGACTCGCCCGTTGTAGGGTGACCGGATCTGATCACGAGGAAGCCGAGGAGGACGGATGGACGACGATGTTCGCGCATTCGTCCTCCGCACGGCCGAGGAACGCGAGATCCGGTTCATCCGGCTGTGGTTCACCGACATCCTCGGCTTCCTCAAGTCGTTCGCGATCCCCGCCGAGGAGCTGCCGGAAGCGCTCACCGAGGGCGTCGGGTTCGACGGCTCGTCGATCGATGGCTTCGCCCGTGTGCAGGAAGCAGACATGGTCGCGCACCCCGACCCATCCACGTTCCAGATCCTGCCGTGGCGGCCGGGCATGGCCGGCGTCGCCCGCATGTTCTGCGACATCCGTACCCCCGAGGGCACCCTCTTCGAGGGCGACCCGCGCGCGGTCCTGCGACGCGCGATGTCACGCGCGAGCGACCTGGGGCTGGCGTTCTACGTCGGATCCGAGATCG
>CAZDXK010000142.1:0-5087 GCA_964509215.1 uncultured Actinomycetes bacterium
GCTGGGAGAACGGTTGCCTTGCCAACCTTTCCACAGCACCTACTACTACCGTCTTATCAGAGAACCTAAGAGCAACAGGGGGTGGCCACGTTGAAGTTCCGGTGTGATCGAGATGCGCTCTCGGAGGCCCTGCAGACCGTCCAACGAGGAGTGTCATCCCGCCCGGGGATCCCCGCTCTCACGGGGGTGCTGATCGAGGCGGCCAACGACGGTGAGCTCACGCTGATCACGACCGACCTCGAGGTGTCGGCGCGTCTCACGATCTCCGTGCAAGTGACCGAGTCGGGGATCGCACTCGTGCCGGCGCGGTTGCTCGGCGACACGGTGAAGAGCTTGTCCAACGCGCCGGTCGAGTTCGAGTCCGATCAGAGTCAGGCCACCATCCGGTGCGCGGCGTACGAGGGCACGTTGCGACTGCTCCCGGCCGAGGATTTCCCCGGGCTGCAGGAGCCGAGTGGGACCACAGTGACGGCCGAGGCCGGGGCGTTCGCCGAAGCGATCGGGCAGGTCGGCCGTGGCGCCTCGCGGGACGAGGCCAGACCGGTGCTGACCGGCGTGTTGCTCGAGGTCAGCCGTGAGGGCGTCGTGATGGTCGCGACCGACTCGTACCGACTGGCCGTGCGCGACCTGGTCGCGAGCGCCTCGGGTGAGGCCAAGGCGATCGTCCCGGAGCGCGCCATGTCCGAGGCCGGCCGAGCCGCGGCAGCGGACGAGAAGTCCACGGTCGAGATCCTCGTCGACGAGAGCCAGGTGTCGTTCCGGATCGGCACGTTGACCCTCACGTCGCGCTTGATCGAAGGCGAGTTCCCGAACTACCGACAGTTGCTCCCGGAAGCCACGGAGAGCAGGCTCACGGTTTCCCGTCAGCAGTTGTTGGACGCCGTCCGCCGCGTCGGTCTGCTCGCGCGCGACACGACACCTGTCCGCATGGAGTTCAACGCGCTCGGGGTCAAGCTCTCGAGCTCGTCGCCCGATCTGGGACAGGCCGTCGAGACGGTGGAGGCACGGTACGAAGGCGAGGATCTGACGGTCGCGTTCAACCCGCAGTACCTGGCGGACGGGCTCACCGCCGCGACCGGCGAAACCGTGCGGCTCGACGTGCGCGACGGGCTGAAGCCGGGTGTGGTCCACGGGGAGGGTGATGAGTTCACCTACCTGGTGATGCCCGTTCGGCTTCCCGCGACGGTGAGCTAGGAAGGGCTGAGGCGCAAGGCTCCCCATGCGCCTTGCCTGGGTCGAGCTACGCGATTTCCGTAACCACGCCTACACGCGGATCGAGCCCGTGCCCGATGGGCTGATCGTCGCGGTAGGTCCGAACGGCGAGGGGAAGACCAACCTGCTCGAGGGGATCTGCTACCTGTTCACATTGGCGTCGCCGCGGGTCGGCGCGTCCGGGCCGCTCGTACGCGACGGCGCCGAAGCCGCGTACTCGCGCGGGGAGGTCGAAACGCTGGATGGACGGGTGCTGGTTGAGGTCGAGGTGCCGACCAGCGGAGCGAGCCGCGTGAAGGTCAACCGGTCGCCGGTACGCCGCAAGCGTGACCTGCGTCGCCAGGTGCGCGCGGTGTTCTTCGGTCCCGACGACCTCGACGTGGTCCGCGGCGAGCCGTCCCACCGTCGCCGATTCCTGGACGAGGCGGTCATCGCCCTGTGGCCATCGAAGGAGCCCCTGCTCACCGGGTACGACCGGGCCTTGCGTCAGCGCAACCGCCTGCTGAAGGAGTGGGACCGGCCGGGCGTGCCGTCTGGCATGGAGGCCTGGGACGCCGAGCTGATCCAGGCGGGGGCCGCCTTGATCCGGGCCCGCGCGGACGCGATCGACCGCCTGGCGCCGCCGGCGTCCGAAGAGTTCGAGGCGTTGGCGGGCTACGGCATCGCCTGCGCCTACGCCCCCAACCTCTGGAGCGCCGACGACCTCGAGGTAGCGTTCCGCACCCGCATCGAGGAGCGTAGGCACGACGAGCTGGCCAGGCGCTCGTCGCTCGTCGGGCCCCATAGAGACGACGTGGACCTGGCTGTCCGCGACCTGGGCGCCCGCGCGTTCGCGTCCCACGGCGAGGCGTGGGCGGCGGCGCTCTGCTTGCGGCTCGGCCTCGCAACGGCGGTGGAGCTCGAGATCGGCGAACCGCCGATCCTGTTGGTCGACGATCCGTTCTCCGCGCTGGACCCGCGTCGGCGCGACCAGATCGGGCGGCGGCTCGCCGCGCGCGGGGGACAGGTCGTCATCTCGGTGGCCGACGAGGCAGACCTGCCGGAGGCAGCGCACGCCACCTGGGACGTGCGCGCCGGAAAGGTGACTCCGAGGGCGGCCTGATGCCGAACGCGAAGGGGTGGCGGTCGAGCCGTGATGAGCGCACCGGCGACGCGATCCAGCTCGGCGACGTCGTGGACGGGCTGATGAAGGAGGAGGTCTTCTCACGGGGGATACCGATCGCCGAGCTCGCGTCCAAGTGGCACCGGATCGTCGGCGATCGGCTGGCTGCGGAGACGGCCCCCGCCTCCCTCGAAAGCGGCCTGCTGACCGTGTCTGCGACCAACGGGCCGTGGGGAGCGCAGGCCCGTTTCCTGCACGAGCAGATCCGCTTGAAGGCCAATCAGGCGCTCGGCGCCGACGTCATCCGAACGGTTCGGGTCGTCGTGCGAAACAGCAGGTAGAAGGCCTGAATCACGCTACGAAACCCGGCCTTTCGTCGGCCCCGATTGGTAAGATGTACGCATCCGCGCAAGGCAGTTCCCCGGTGCGGCCTCCCTGTCAGGGCGAGGCCGCTGCGTGGGCAGGATCGGAGGCCCGTGGCAACCGTAACGACGAAGAGCACGCCCAAGAAGAAGCCCGCTGCTCAGGAGTACGACTCCAGCAACATCCAGGTCCTCGAGGGCGTCGAGCACGTCAGGCTCCGCCCCGGTATGTACATCGGAACCACCAGCTCCAGAGGCCTCCACCACCTGGTCTACGAAGTCGTCGACAACGCCGTCGACGAGGCGATGGCCGGTCGCGCGACCAAGATGGTCGTCACCATCCACGCCGACGGCAGCGTCTCGGTGCAGGACGACGGTGCCGGCATCCCCGTCAAGCCGATCCCGCGCGCCAAGGACCGCCGGCCCGCCGTCGAGGTCGCGCTCACCACGCTGCACGCGGGCGGCAAGTTCGGCGGCGGCGGCTACCGGATCTCGGGCGGCTTGCACGGAGTCGGCGTGTCGGTCGTGAACGCGCTGTCGGAGAAGATGACGGCCGACATCATGCGTGACGGCTTCGCGTGGCATCAGGAGTACGCGCGCGGCAGAGCGACCACCAAGTTGATCAAGGGCAAGGCCAGCACGAAGCACGGCAGCTCGATCAGGTTCTGGCCCGACCCGGAGATCTTCACCGAGTCGACGGAGTTCAAGCGCGAACAGCTGACCGAGCGGCTCCGCGAGCTGGCGTTCCTGAACGCGGGCCTCGAGATCCACCTGGTCGACGAGCGCGAGGACCCCGTTCACAAGGACCTCTATCGCTACAGCGACGGGCTCAAGGACTTCGTGAAGTACCTAAACGGCAGCAAAGACGTCATCCACAAGCCCATCGCGATCGATCAGAAGGGCGACGACGAGGTCGAGGTCGCGATGCAGTGGAACGCGGGCTACACCGAGTCGTTCTATTCGTTCGCCAACACCATCAACACGCACGAGGGCGGCATGCACGAGGAGGGCCTGAAGAAGTCCCTCACGAACGTGATCAACCGATACGCGCGCGCCAAGGGGTTGGTGAAGGAGAAGGAGGAGAACCTCATCGGGGAGGACGTCCGTGAGGGCCTCACCGCCATCATCTCCGTCAAGCTCCGCGATCCGCAGTTCGAGGGCCAGACGAAGACGAAGCTCGGCAACGCATCGATGCGCTCGCTCGTCGAGACCACGGTGAACTCGCAGTTCTCCACGTGGATGGAGGAGCACCCCGCCGACGCGAAGCGGATCGTTGCGAAGGGCATCGCGGCGGCCAAGGCGCGGATGGCCGCGCGTCAGGCGCGCGATCTCACGCGGCGTAAGTCGTTCTTGGAGTCGGGGTCGCTGCCCGGCAAGCTCGCGGACTGCCAGCTCACCGACCCCGAGGCGTGCGAGCTCTACATCGTGGAGGGCGACTCCGCGGGCGGCTCGGCGAAGAGCGCCAGGGATCGTGCGACGCAGGCCATCCTGCCCATCCGCGGGAAGATCCTGAACGTCGAGAAGGCCCGGTTGCACAAGACGCTTGAGAACCTCGAGATCCAGGCGCTGATCACCGCGATCGGCACGGGGATCGGCGAGGAGTTCGACATCGAGAAGGCGCGGTACCACCGCATCGTGATCATGGCCGACGCCGACGTCGACGGCGCCCACATCCGCACGCTGCTGCTCACGTTCTTCTTCCGCCACATGCGCGAGGTGATCGAGGCGGGGTACATGTACCTGGCCCAACCCCCGCTGTATCTGATCAAGGAAGGCAAGCAGGAGCGCTACTTCTACACGGAGCAGGAGTGGAACGCGTTCCGTAAGGAGAACGGCAACGCGAACAAGAAGATGGATCCGCAGCGGTTCAAGGGTCTCGGTGAGATGGACGCCAACCAGCTGTGGGAGACCACCATGAATCCGGAACGGCGCACGCTGCTGCGTGTCACGCTCGACGATGCGATGACCGCGGCGAGGCTCTTCGAGATCCTCATGGGCGACGACGTGCCGGCGCGCAAGGCATTCATCGAGCTGAACGCGAAGGACGTTCGCAACCTCGACATCTAGGCCGGGAGCCGTCGGAGGAACGCAGGCCTAGGAACGCAGGCCAAGGGAACGTAGGAAGGACCCATGTCGCAGAACCTGTTCGCCGGCCGCATCGAGGACATCCAGCTCGAGGACGAGATCCAAAGCTCATACCTCGACTACGCGATGTCGGTCATCGTGGGCCGGGCGCTCCCCGACGTTCGCGACGGATTGAAGCCGGTCCACAAGCGGATCCTGTGGGCGATGCTCGAGGCCGGGTACCGCCCCGACCGCCCACATCGCAAATCCGCCGCCGTGATCGGCGATGTGTTGAAGAAGTACCACCCGCACGGCGACCAGTCCGTGTACGACGCCCTGGTCCGGAT
>CAZDXK010000143.1:0-5052 GCA_964509215.1 uncultured Actinomycetes bacterium
GGCGAGGGTGGCGGCACGGGGACCGGGGGCGCGCCCGTCGTCGCCGAGATCGCCAAGGGTCTGGGGGCGCTCACGATCGGCGTCGTCACCCGTCCGTTCGGGTTCGAGGGTCGCAAGCGCGCGACGCAGGCGGACCTCGGCATCACGGAGCTGAAGAAGGCCGTCGACACGCTGATCGTCGTTCCGAACGACCGGCTGCTTCAGGTCTCCGATCCCAACACACCGATGGTCGAGGCGTTCCGTATGGCGGACCAGGTCCTGTTCCAGGGCGTCGACGGCATCACGTCGTTGATCACCACGCCGGGCCTCATCAACCTCGACTTCGCCGACGTCAAGTCGATCATGACCGGGGCCGGGTCGGCCTTGATGGGTATCGGCCATGGCACCGGTGAGAACCGGGCGGTCGATGCGGCCAAGGCGGCCATCTCGTCGCCGCTGCTGGAATCATCGATCGACGGTGCGAAGGGCGTGCTTCTCTCGATCGCCGGCCCCACCGACCTCTCGCTCCACGAGGTCAACTCGGCGGCCGACCACATCACGCGCGTTGCCCATCCCGACGCGAACATCATCTTCGGTGCCGTCGTGGACGACGCGCTCGGAGAGGAGGTTCGCGTCACGGTCGTTGCCGCCGGCTTCGACAAGCTCGCGACGTCATCGACGGAAAGCAGCCGGTTCGAGAGCCGTCTCTCCCGACTGCTGGAGGAGCCGGTCCGCGGCGGGAACCACGACGACGCGTTGCCGTCGATCCTTGCCGACGACGCCGACGAGGACTTGGACGTGTTCACGAGCGCGAGCGACCCCGAGCCGGCGACGGTCTCATTCGATGCCGAGGAGGACCTGGATATCCCGGACTTCCTGAAGAACTGACGGACCCCGGTCCGTCCCCGCGCGGCCTCGCGCTGTGGGGGGCGGGGAGGTTCCGAGCGAGGAGGCGTCCTTCCCCCGCCTCTTGGCCGAGGAGCTCCCCGCCCCCCGTTCCAACTCCGTTCCCGTTTCTGCAACGCTGGGCGGATGACGGCGACGCGCGACGAGCTGTTGGCCAACCTGACCGACGTGCGTCGGGGTATCGCCCTGGCTTGTGACCGGGCGGGCCGCGACGCCGGCGACGTCTGCCTTGTTGCGGCCAGCAAGGCCGTGCCACCCAACGCGATCCGGTGGGCGCGCGCCGCGGGTGTCACGGACTTCGGTGAGAACTACGTCAAGGAGTTGCGTGCGAAGCATGCCGCCGCTCCGGACGTCCGGTGGCACTTCATCGGCACGCTCCAGACGAACACCGCCCACCATGTCGCGGCCCTCGCGGACGTGGTTGAGACCGTCGCCGGGGGCCGCGCCGCGGAGCGACTCGCGAGGCGTGCGGCGGGGGCCGGCCGGTCGATCGACGCGCTGATCGAGGTGGATCTCACCGGAGAGCGAGCCGGGGTTCCCCCGGAGGAAACCGCCGCGATGGCCGACCATGTCGCCACCCTCGAGGGGCTCAGGTTGGTTGGCCTGATGACCATCCCGCCCGTTATGGAGCGTCCCGAAGGCGCCCGTCCGTTCTACGTCCGACTCCGCGCGCTCCGCGATCGCATCCGTGAACGGCATCCCCAGGTGCTGGAATTGTCCATGGGGATGTCGTTGGATTACCAGGTCGCGGTTGAAGAAGGCGCTACGATGGTCCGCGTCGGAACGGCGCTGTTCGGTCCCCGAGCGCCGTTGACGTAGGGAGGAAGTGATGGCCGGCGTGTGGAAGAAGACCCTGAATTACTTAGGCCTGGTCGAGGACGACGAAGAGTTCGTCGACGAGATGCCCGAGGTCGAGCCGGCTCCCGTCCGGCGCATGAAGCCGCAGTCGGTGCGTGGCGTATCCTCCGACACCGAGGGAGTCGTCCGCACGATCGCCTCGCCGCGCGTGGCGACCGCGTCCTCTTCCATCTACAAGTCGGAGCCCAAGCGGTTCAACGAGGCGCGAGAGGTGGCCGATCGGTTCAAGGAGGGCACCGCGGTGATCATGAACCTCCAGTCGACGGACGACACGATCGCCCGGCGGCTGGTGGATTTCGCCTCAGGGCTCGTCTACGGCCTCGACGGCAAGATCGAACTGGTCGCGAACCGCGTGTATCTGCTCACGCCCGACAACGTGGAGGTTTCCGCGGAGGAGCGCGAGCGGATCGCGGGCGGCGCGTTCTACAACCAGTTCTGAGCTGCGCTCGTCGTGATGGGCTCGCCGCATCGTTCGCCGAGAGCGCCCCTGCTAGCCTTCTCAGCCGATGATCGGCGCAGCGAACCCATTCGTTCGGTTGATCTGCATCGCCCTGGCGGTCTACTGGATCATCCTGCTGGCCCGGGTGATCGTGAGCTGGATCGAGCTCGCCGGCTGGCGTCCGCCCGTGACCGGGCCGCTCCGCACGGTCTTCGAGCTGCTGTTCGATGTGACGGAGCCGGTCCTGCGGCCGATCCGACGGATCCTGCCGCCGGCAGGCCCGCTCGACTTGTCAGTGATCGTGGCGTTCTTGATCATCTTCGTGCTGCAGACGGCGTTCTGCTGATGACCCAGGCGAGGGAGGTCCGATGAGGAAGAAGGACAAGGACGCGGGCGACGCCCAGGACTTCACCGGTATGCCGGCGTCCACGGCCGTCACGTCCGCCGACATCCAGTCCAAGGAATTCAACGTCTCGCGCTTCGGCGGATACCGCATGCGCGACGTCGACGAGTTCCTCGATCAGATCACGGAGTCGATGACCAAGCTCGCGGAGGAGAACGAGCGCCTGCGATCCGCCTCAGGGCTTCCCGCGGCGCCGTCGATCGGGTCCCCCGACCTGACAGACACGTCTCGCCAGGCGGACGAGATCATCGAGCGCGCCAGGGCCGAGGCCGCCAAGATCGTCCAGGACGCGGGTGGGCAGGCCGCCGTCGCAACCGTCGCCGCCGGGGCGGGAACCGAGTCCGGGCGCGCCGCCGTGGCTCCGTTCCTCTCGCAGGAGCGGGACTTCCTCCAACAGTTGGCCACGCTCGTGCAGTCGCACGCCGAGTCGGTGAAGGGCATGGCGAAGGCGACCCGGACGAAGCCCCCGGCCGCGGCCACGCCGGCGGCAACGCCCTCGTCGCCACCTCCGAAAGCGACGCCAGCCCCCGCGAGCCGGGAGGCGCGGCCGGCGTCGCAAGAGCCGGCCTCCGACGCGACGCAGCCGATGCCCCCCGTCCGATCCTCGCCCGCGCCTCCCGAGTCGTCAGGACCGGAAGCGACGCCGCCGATCAGGGTAGAGGAGCCGGCGACGGCGTCGGTGAGCGCGGGAGATCCAGACGACGCCGGGGGACCGAGCGAGGGCGGCGATCGGACGCTCCGGGAGCTCTTCTGGGGAGAGGAGTGAGCCCCGTCGACCACCATGGGCCCGGCGACCGCCATGCGGGGGACGCCGTTCCCGGCGGCGTCACGTGCGAGGGCCCTCCGCCCGCCGCAGGCTGATCGAAACCGTTCCGCCGTCGACGTCCACCTCGTGGTGGAACGCGTCGCCCTCGAGGGCCCCGTCCTCGAGGACGACCGCGAGCGTCTCGCCCGCCACGTATCCGCGGTATGCCTCGAGCGATGCGGCAACGTCGCCGGTCGCCGCCACCGCCAGCGAGATCCGGTCGCTCACATCCAGACCGGCCGCTCTGCGGGCGTCTTGGACGGCGCGCACCAACTCCCGCGCCTGTCCTTCCCGGCGGAGTTCGTGGGTGATCTCGAGGTCAAGCGCGACGGTGAGGCCACCGTCCGAGGCCACACCCCAGCCCTCGCTCACCTCTTGGGCCATGTCGACGTCGTCGGGCGTGAGCGTGAGCGCCGGACCATCATCGAGCGCGATGGTCACCTCCTCGCCACGCGCGAGCGCCGAGGCCACGGTGCCGTCGTCGTCCGCCAAGGCGGTCGCCACGTCCTTGACACGGTTGCCGAGCTTCGGGCCGAGCACCTTGTAGTTCGGCTTGGCCCGCCAGCGCCCGAACGAGGCGTCCGATTCGGCGAACACGACCTCTTTCACGTTGAGCTCGTCGGCGACGAGCGGAAGGACCGCCGTGAGCGCCTCGTGATCGCCGGGGTAGTGCACGACGGCCTCCGCGAGGGGTTGACGGGTGCGCGTCTTCGTCTCGACGCGGACGCGACGACCCAGCTCGACGATCGCGCGGCCCGCGGCCATCGCCCCGTTCAACCTCGCATCGACCGCGGCGTCGTCGGCGACAGGGAAGTCGGACAGATGCACCGACACCGGAGCGTCGCCACGACCCGCCGCGAGGGTCCGCCACAGCTCCTCCGCGACGAACGGCGTGAACGGAGCGAGCAGCTGCGCGACCGTGACGAGACAGGTGTGCAGCGTGTGGAACGCGGCACGCGCGTCGTCGCGGTCGCCGCCGTCACCGGCCGGGTTCCAGAAGCGCCGGCGGGCACGGCGGACGTACCAGTTCGAAAGATCGTGGACGAAGTCTGCGATCCGCCGGCCCGCACCGGTGGCGTCGTACGCCTCGAGGCCGTCGCGAGCCGTCCGGACGGTGTCGGCGAGCTGTGACAGCGCCCACCGGTCGAGCGCTGGCCGTTCGGCGGTTGACGGCGCCGGCTCCAACGGATCGAAGCCCTCCGCGTTCGCGTAGGTCACGAAGAACGCGAAGACGTTCCAGAGGGTGAGCATGAACTGGCGGACGATCTCGTCGAGCACCTCGTGCCCGATCCGGCGTGATTCCCACGGCGAGCCGCTCGTGATCATGAACCATCGCAGCGCATCGGCGCCCTGGCGATCCAGCACGTCCCAGGGGTCGAGCGCGTTGCCGAGCGACTTCGACATCTTCCTACCGTCGGCGGCGATGAGATGACCCAGGCACACGACGTTGCGGTACGCGGTCGAATCGAAGTGCAGCACCCCCTCCGCCATCAGCGTGTAGAACCACCCGCGCGTCTGGTCGATGGCCTCGGTGATGAAGTCGGCCGGGAACCGCTCGGCGAACATCTCCTCGCCGCGACCGAGCTCGGGTTGGTAGCTCCATTGCGCGAACGGCATGGCGCCGGAGTCGTACCAGGTGTCGATCACCTCGAGGACCCGCGT
>CAZDXK010000144.1:0-5012 GCA_964509215.1 uncultured Actinomycetes bacterium
CAGGAGGGAACGGGGCTCCGCCCCGAGAGAGACGTACTTGGCGAACGCCACCAACCAAGTGAAGATCCTCGTTCCGGGCCACCAGCCGATGGTGGCGCTCCTCGGTCAGCGTGACGCGTTCCTCAAGCTCATCGAGTCCGCGTTCGATTGCGAGATCTTGGTCCGAGGCAACGAGATCACGATCTCGGGACCGCCCGCCGAAGCCGAGCGTGTCGGAAGCATCTTCGAAGAGCTGCTGACGCTCCTCGAACGCGGGAACGAGCTCTCCGACTCGGCCGTCGGCGAGGCCATCCAGATGATCAAGGGGGGAAGCGACGACGGCGGAACGCCGCTCCGCGCGAGCGAGGTGTTGGGCGACCGGCTGCTCACGGCTCGCGGCAAGGGGATCACGCCCAAGACGATCGGACAGAAGCGCTATGTCGACGCGATCCGGTCGTCGACCGTGACGTTCGCGATCGGCCCCGCCGGCACCGGCAAGACGTACCTTGCCGTTGCGACCGCCGTCCGAGCGTTGCAGGAGCACCAGGTCTCGCGACTGATCCTCACACGCCCGGCCGTCGAGGCCGGCGAGCGTCTCGGGTTCCTGCCGGGCACTCTCTACGAGAAGATCGACCCGTACATGCGCCCGCTCTACGACGCCCTGTTCGAGATGACGGGAGCCGACACGCTCTCGCGACTGATGGAGCGGGGCACCGTCGAGGTCGCGCCGCTCGCGTACATGCGGGGTCGCGCGCAACCGTACTCGAGCAAGGTCCTTACCCCGACCGGATTCAGGCCTATCGGAGAACTGTCCCTGGGCGATCTCGTGGTCGGTTCCGATGGGCTCCCCACCCCGGTACTCGGTGTGTACCCCCAAGGCCGCAACCAGGTGTTCCGGGTTCGCGCGCAGGACGGAGCGTCCACCGTGTGCTGTGGGGAGCACCTGTGGGCCGTTGCGACGTCAGACGATAGGAGGCGCGGCAAGCAGGCCCGAGTGCTCGAGACACAGGAGATGATCGGGAGACTTCGGGGTGCGCACGCCCACCGATTCGAATTGCCACTCATCTCCCGCCCCGCGGAGTTCGAGCCGCAGGAGGTCCCGATGGACCCCTACGCCCTCGGGCTCCTTCTCGGCGACGGATGTATCACGGCGACGACGACGCCCTCCTTCTCGACGGGCGATCCGGAGCTCGCGCTGGCGCTCGAGATGGGCCTCGAAGGGATCGCGCTGGCGCGCAAGAGTGGGGTCGACTACGTGCTCCGGGATCGGGCCGGCAGACGCGGCGGAACGAGGATCGCGAACCCGGTCACGCTGACGCTGCGTGAGCTGGGTCTCGCCGGCACTCGATCCGCGACGAAGTTCGTCCCCGACCCCTATCTCTGCAACTCACCCGAGGTCCGGCTCGCGTTGCTCCAGGGGCTCCTCGACAAGGATGGTGGTCCGGTGACGCAACGTCGACGCAGCTGCCGTATCCAGTACACGACCATCTCTCCTCGACTCCGCGACGACGTCGTGTTCCTGGTCCGCTCGCTCGGGGGTGTCGCGTACTCGAGGACGCGGCGTGCCGTCGGGCGCCCACCGGGTCGTGTGCGCGGCCGGCCGGTCGGATACCGGCCCGACGCGTACGTGCTCGACATCCGCTTGCCGGAGGGCATCGAGCCGTTCCGTCTGACGCGGAAACGATGGACCTATCGTGCGTTCGGCGGCGGAGGGCGTCCGATGCGATTCGTCGACAGCATCGAGCCGGCGGGCGAGCAAGAGACGATCTGCATCCAGGTAGCGGCGGCGGACTCGCTCTACGTAACGGACGACTTCCTGGTCACGCACAACACCTTGAACGATGCGTTCATCATCCTTGACGAGGCGCAGAACACGACCCCGGAGCAGATGAAGATGTTCCTCACGCGGATCGGGTTCGGCTCGAAGGCCGTCGTGAACGGCGACTCGACGCAGACCGACCTTCAGAGCGGCCAGGCGTCGGGCCTCGCCGTCGTGCAGGAGATCCTCGAGGGCATCGAGGGCATCGAGTTCTGTCACCTCGGCGCCCGGGACGTCGTTCGGCACAAGATCGTGCAAGACATCGTGGAGGCCTACCGCCGCTTTGGCGAACAGCGCGACGCGGCGGCCGCCGAACGTCCGTGACGGCCATGAGCGACGACGACGGCAGCCATCAGGCGGTCCTGATCTCCAACCGCCAGTCCATGTCGGTCGATGAGCGGAGCCTCACCGCGCTCGCTCGGGAGACGCTTGCCGCCGAGGGACTTCGCGGCCGGGTCGAGCTGTCGGTGTCGTTCGTCGACGAGGCCGAGATGGTGGACCTCCATGTGCGATACATGGACGAGGAAGGGCCGACCGACGTGCTGTCGTTCCCGCTCGACGAGGTCGACGACCGCGGCGTGCGGTTGCTGGGCGACGTGATCGTGGCGCCGTCGGTAGCGGCGCGGAACAACCCGGACGACCCGGCGGCCGAGGTGCGCCTGCTCCTCGTCCACGGCATCCTGCACGTGCTCGGCTACGACCACGAAGAGGATGCGGAGCGCATGGAGATGTGGGCGCGACAGGAGCGCTACAGCGGGGTACGACTGCCTTGATCTGGCTCTGGGTGCTCGTGATCGTCTTCGTGGTCCTGGGATCGCTGCTGGCGCTCGCGGAGTCGGCGTTGACGCGGATGACGAGGATCCGCGCACTCTCGCTGCAGGAGGAAGGCCGGCGGAACGCGGCGCTGCTCGTGAAGCTCGAGACCGACCCCCCCCGCTACCTCAACTCCGTCTACCTGTCCGTGATGATCGTCCAGAACGGGTCGGCGATCCTGGTCGCGTTCCTGGCAGAGCGGAGCTTCGGCAGCCTCGGGGTCACGCTCGCCTCCTTGGGGTTCACGCTCCTGTACTTCGTTTTCGTCGAGGCGATGGCGAAGACCTTCGGAGTGCTGCACTCCGATCGAGTGGCCCTGTTCCTCGCGCCGATCGTCTATCCCCTCGGTCGCTTCCTCGCGCTCCCCACCCGTGCCTTGATAGGCCTGGCCAACGTGCTCCTCCCGGGCCGCGGCTTGAAGCAGGGTCCGTTCGTCTCCGAGGAAGAGATCCGGTCGATGGCTCAGGTCGGCAGCGAGGAAGGTTCGATCGAGGAGGGGGAGAAGGAGCTGATCCACTCCATCTTCGAGTTCGGCGACACCATCGTGCGTGAGGTGATGGTCCCGCGCCCCGACATCGTCCCGATCGAGGACGACAAATCGTTGCGAGACGTCCAGGCGTTGGTGCTCGAGCACGGATACTCGCGGGTGCCGGTCTATCACGAGGATCTGGATAACGTCCTCGGCATCATCTATGCCAAGGATGTGCTCAAGGCGCTGCACCAGGGCAAGCACGACGTCCCGCTGAACGAGGTCGTCCGGGAGACGCACTTCATCCACGAGACGAAGAAGGTGGCCGAGCTGCTGCGCGAGATGCAGCGCGACAAGTTCCATATCGCGATGGTGACCAACGAGCACGGCTCGGTGTCCGGACTGGTCACGCTCGAGGACCTGTTGGAGGAGCTCGTGGGCGAGATCGCCGACGAGTATGACCGCGAGGAGCCGGAGCTCGTACCGGTGGGCGACGGTCTGTATCGCGTCTCGGGGAAAGCCTCCGTCGACGACGTGAACGAACTGCTCGATGTCGAGCTTCCGGACGAGGAGTGGGACACCGTGGCGGGCCTGATGCTCGAGCTGTTCGGACGGATCCCCAAGAGCGGCGACCAGGTCGAGTTCCAGGGGTTGACGTTCACCGCGGAAGAGGTCCAGGGACGCCGGATCGCGAAGGTGCTCATCGCCATGGGGCCGGACGCCGACGGAGAACGAGACGGAGAGTGACGCAGGCATGAGCCCGATGGGAGACGACATCCTGGACGGCCTGGTCGAGGCGGCTCGCGACGTGCGGGAACGGTTCTACGCCCCTTACAGCGGGTTCGCGGTCGGCGCGGCGATCCTCGCGGGGGGCAAGACGTTCGTCGGCGTGAACATCGAGAACGCCAGCTATCCGCTCTCGGTCTGCGCGGAGCGAAACGCCGTCGGCGCCATGATCGCGGCCGGCGAACGGCGGATCGAGGCCGTGGCGATCGCCTCTGGAGGTGACGAGGGCCCGGCGTCGCCGTGCGGCGGGTGCCGACAGGTGCTCGCGGAGTTCGCAGGCGACGACGTGCCCGTGGTTTCCGAGCACACGTCGTCGGGGGACCGCGTCCGGTGGACCGTGGGTGAGTTGCTCCCCGCTGCGTTCCGGCTCACGCCGTGACGGGGTTCCGCTCGGGCATCGCGGCCGTCGTGGGACGACCGAACGTCGGCAAGTCCACGCTGGTGAATGCGCTCGTGGGCCGGAAGATCGCGATCGTGTCGGACAAGCCGCAGACGACGCGCCGTCACATCCGTGCGATCCTCAACACCGAGGACGCGCAGGTCGTGTTCACCGACACGCCGGGCTTCCACAAGCCGAGCACGCTCCTCGGCACGCGGCTCAACAACCTGGTGCGCGACGCCGTCGAAGGCGTTGACGCGGTGGTGTTGGTGGTCGACGCGGCGGCCGGTGTCGGTCGCGGCGACGCGTACGTCTACGCGCACCAGGTCGGCTCGGGGCGCGGCATCAAGATCTGCGTGGTGAACAAGGTCGACGGGCTGTCCCACCACAACCTGGTGCCGCAGCTCGCGGCCGTCCAGGAGATGGGGGAGTTCGACGAGATCGTGCCGGTCTCGGCGCGCCAGGGCGAAGGCGTCGACGTGCTCCGCGAGCTGCTCCTGTCGCGCATGCCCGAGGGCCCCCCGCTCTACCCTTCGGACACGGACACCGACGAACCCATCCAGATCACGCTTGCGGAGCTGGTTCGTGAACAGGCGCTACGCGTGACGCGCGAGGAGGTGCCGCACTCGATCGCGGTCGTGGTCGACGACATCGAGCGCGAAGGCGATCTGACGAAGATCTACGCCTCCCTGGTCGTTGAGCGCGACTCGCAGAAGGGCATCGATCGGCCACGGCGGTGAGACGTTGAAGGCCATCGGCACGGCCGC
>CAZDXK010000145.1:0-4991 GCA_964509215.1 uncultured Actinomycetes bacterium
CGGCCCGTCGAACCGCCGGTGCGCCGACCGCGGCGGCACGCGCCACGGCGTCCACCATGATCCCCGCGAGCGCGCCCTGCCGGAGCTCACCGCCGGCGAGCATCGCAAGGAAGCGCTGCTCCCCTTCCGTGGCACGGCTGAAGAGCGAAGCGAGCGCCTCGCGCCTGACGGCCACGGATCCCGGACCGCTCGCCGCCGCGGCACGAGCGAACGCTCCATCCACCTCGGCGACCGTGAGGGTCGGCCCGGCGGCCGGCGGAGGCAGGCCTCGCAACGACGCCCACCCCACGCCCGTCCGACGTTGGCGCAGCTCGCCCGAGAGATAGCTCACCACGATCGGGATCTCCTGCGGCGCGGCGCGTCGGAGGCACTCGGCGATCGCCTCGACCTTCGCCAGACGCGAGCGCGTGGACGCGACCGTACCGGAGGTCGAGACCAGGTCGGCGAGCAGCATCCGGCTTCCTACGACACGCTCGGGGTATCCGGGATGCGAAGGCTCGAGAAGATCGCTCGCGCTTCACGCTCTGCCGGCGCCGCGTCTTCTGTCAGGCCGATCGTCGAGAGGCACCGCGCCATCCCGTCTAGCGCATGGGCCCGCTCGAACGGGTCGCCCCAGGCGCTCCAGGCGTCCGACGCCTCCTCGAACCGCGCCGCCGCAGCTTCATGCTGTTCCTGTATCTCGGCGAGCAGCGCGCGGACGCTCATCATCGAGTTCCGGGTGCGTGTGACGAAGACCGGCCGGGTGCCGGCGAGCGCCTCGGCGAGTTCGAGGTCGCCGAGCTCACGACAGATGCGGACGACTTCGGGCAGCTGCAGCTCTCGGTACTCGGTCGGGCCTTCCTGCGTCGCGTCGTCGAACTCGCGGAGATGCTCGAAGGCGGTCGGCGGGTCTCCCTTCATCCATGCCACGACGGCGGCGGTGACGAGCGCCGGCGACAGGATCTGGAGGTCGCCGATCTGCCGCGCCGTGTGCAGGTACCGCTCGACGAGCGCCGCGGCTTCGTCCACCTGCCCCCGGTGGGCCAGGATCCGCGCGGAGTAGGTGAGGCCGACCGTGCCTACTTGCGAGTCCTCCTGTTGCGTGGCCCACTCGATCGCGCGGTCTGCGCGCGACAGCGCCTCGTCCCAGCGGCCGGCGTCGTAGAGCATCCACAGGGACTCCGCCGTGGACCACATGGTCTGGCCCGCCATCCCGCGCACGTCGCAGGCCTCGATCTGGGCCTGATTCATCTCGAGGCTGCGTAACGGGCCCTCCTGCAGCCCCACCCACTCGCTCAGATAGGAGTAGGACTGCGCGAGGTCGACGCCGTTGCCCGAGGCCTCCGCCCGATGCAGCGCATCCCAGAGGTCGTCCATCCCGTCGAGGTCGCCGAGCTCGCACCGGCCGTTTCCCCTGATGTGCAACGCCATCATGTCGACGGAGGTGGAGTGGGGGAGCGCGAGCGCCCGGCCGGCCCATTCCAGGGATCCCTTCGTCCGTCCCGAGAACATCTCGTCCTCGGCGCGGCAGGCGTACAGCTCTGCGAGGATCTCGGGCGTCTCGCCCTCCAGGCGTTCGAGCAGATCGATACCTCGGTCCAGGAGCTTCCGCGCGGCCTCCGTATCACCCCGGAACCCCAGCTGGAAGTAGAGCCGGCGCATGCAGAACGCGGCCTCGTGCTCGTCGCCGTTCGCCAACGCCTCGTCCATCGCCTCCTCGTATGCGCGGATCGCCTCGTCCACGTCGACCTTTCCGGCGCGCCAGGCGAGCTCCGTTCCCTTGCGCAGCAGGGTCGGACGCTGCGGATCCCCGGGGGGCGTGAGATCCAGCGCGCGACGGTAGTACGTAGCCGATTGCGGAACGTCGATCGACATCTGCCGCTGGCCGGCGAGCAGCAGGAAACGGCGGGCGTCCTGCGTGAGCGCCGGCACGTCCTCGGGCGCGCCCGCGGCGATCACCAGCGCAAGTGCTTCCGTCGTGTGGTGAGCGAGGAGCTCCGCGCGGTCCTCCAGGCGATCGCCGGCCGTATCCTCGAGCCAACGGGCCACCGCGAGATGGCGCGTCGCACGGCCGGCGCGTGGGATCCGTCCGTACGCGACGTCGCGGATCAATCCATGCGTGAACGCGTACTCCTCCTCGCCGGTCATGGTCTGCGACGACGTTCGGCGGATCAGCCCTCGTCGGCGGAGCTCGGCGAGCGACCCGGCGACGTCTTCCTCGCCGTGCATCGAGGCGACGGCGCCGGACCAGAACGGGTCGCCCACGACGGCCGCGTCCTGCAGGAGCGAGCGCTGCGGAGAGGTGAGCGCGTCGAGCCGCGCCGCGATCAGTCCGTGGATCGTCTCCGGGAGCGCGATCGACGATGCATCGGCCACGGCCCCCTGGTCGGCCAGCATCCGGACGAACTCGAGCGCGTACAGCGGGTTGCCTCCGGCACTCGCGACCAGCGGCGCTTGGGCCTCGGGCGGAAGCACGGTCTTCACGAGCAGCTCGGCGAGCAAGCCTTTCATGTCGTCCTCGGTGAGTGGCGACAGCGTGACCGTTGAGGAGTTGGGCTTGCCGGCGCCCCAGTCGCGCCGGGCATCGAAGAGCTCCGGCCGCGTCGTCGTTACGAGCAGCAGCGGCGCGTCAGGCAGGTGGTCGCCCAGTTGATCCAGGAAGTCGAGCATGGCCGGGTCGGCCCAGTGGAGATCCTCGATCACGAGCACGGTCGGCGCGAGCGCCGCCTCGTCGCCGAGGAACCGCGTCCACGCCGCGAACGACTCCTCCCTGTTGGCCGCGGCCTGTCCCTCGATGTCGACCAACCCCAACAGCGGAGCCAGTCTGGCGCGCAGCCAGTCGGCATCCTCTTCACGGCGCTGCAACGTGCGGAGATGCCGGTCGAGCTTCCCGGCCGCCTCTTCTCGTTCGTCCGAGCGCCTGACGCCCGTCGCCTCGCGCACGACCTCTTCCAGCGGTGCGAACGTGACCGACTCGCCGTAGGGGAGGCAGCGTCCCCGGTACCAGGTCGGGGGCTCCGCGCGAGCGAGCACGTGATCGCGCAGGTCGCCGACGAGCCGCGTCTTGCCGATCCCCGGCTCGCCGACGATCGTGACCAGCTGCAGCGATCGCTCACGTATCGTCCGGGCGAACAGCTCCCTCAAGAGGCTGCGTTCGCGCTCGCGCCCGACGAACGGCGTCGCGACCTCGTCGGCGCGCCCGGGAGCCTCCTCGCGCACCGCTTCGACGACCCAGACGCGGAGCGGATCGGCCTTCCCTTTCACTGTGACCGGCTCGAGCTCACGGTAGTCGACCGCACTCCGCGTCGCGCGATAGGTGGATTCGCCGACGGCGACGCCGCCGTGTGGCGCGACCGACTGCAGCCGGGATGTGGTGTTCACCACGTCGCCCGCGACGTTCTCGCCGACCTGCGGGCCCGTGGCGAACGTGACGACGGCCTCGCCGGTGTTCACGGCCGCACGGACCGGGATCTCCATCTCGGAGGTGCGTGCCTGGATCGCAAGCGCCGCTCGGACGGCGCGTTCGGCATCGTCCTCGTGGGCCACCGGGGCGCCGAACACCCCCATCGCCGCGTCGCCGATGAATTTGTCGAGCGCGCCGCCGAACCGCTCGATCTCTTCCTTCGCGATCGCGTGGAACGGAATCAGCGTTCGGCGGACGTCTTCGGGGTCGGCATGGTCCGACCGCGACGTGAACCCGGCGAGGTCGGCGAACAGGATCGAAACGACCCGGCGTTCCTCGACAGGTGCCTCGGCGGGACCGCCGTCCTGCAGGGGCGTGCCGCAGTTCGGACAGAACCGTCCGCCCGGAGGGACGAGCGTGCCGCAGACCGCGCAGGTCGCGCCGAGCGGCGCGCCGCATCCTGCGCAGAACCGCGCATCGTCGTTGTTCTCGTAAGCGCAGGAGGGGCAGGTCACGGCCATCGAGCGAGTGTAGCCACGTCGCTCGCGTTGATGATCTTGGGTCGCCGGCCGTCGCCCAGCGATCTAGTGCATGACTCGGTAGAGGTGCCAGCGGTCCGGGACGCCCTTCAGCTCGTGTTCGCCTGCATCCTCGAACTCGATGCCGGACCCTGCCACCAGGTCCTTCACGGTCTGCGAGGCAACGACCTCCGAAGCGCTGGCCAGCGCCGCCACCCGGGCGCCGATATTGACGGCGATCCCGCCGACCTTGTCGCCGATCTGCTCGACCTCGCCGGTGTGCAGGCCCGCCCGAACTTGGATCCCAAGGTCGCGGACGACCGCGACCGTCGCGATCGCGCAGCGGATCGCGCGGGCTGGACCGTCGAACGTCGCGAAGAACCCGTCGCCCGCCGTGTCGATCTCCGTGCCGCGGTAGCGCGCAAGCTGACCCCGAACCCTCGTATGGTGCGCCTCGACCGTCTCCTTCCACCGACGATCGCCGAGCGCCGCAGCCGTCGCCGTCGAGTCGACGATGTCGGTGAAAAGGACCGTCGCGAGGAACCGCTCGAGCTCCGCCTCCTGCTCGCGGAACTCTCCGACGAAGTGCTCGATCTCCCGTAGCATCGAGTCGTACTCCTCCACCCAGAAGAAGTGCGCGTCGCCGGGGAACTCGAGGAGTCGGGCGCCGGCGATCTGCGTGGCGATCCATCGCATGCGGGCGATCGGGAAGTCGACGTCGTCGATCTTGGCGAGCAGGAGCGTCGGCACGTGGATGGCCGGCAACACATGGCTCACGTTGATCTCGCGGTTCATCCGCGAGAGCGAGATAGCGGCGCCGGGGCTCGCGGCGCGCCGGAGGTACGACGCGAGCCATTCCGCCAGCCGGTCGTCGCTGGCGTGACTCGGGGCTCCCCACGCTTGGATCTCCCTGCGTGCATGCTCGATCGTTCCCCAGTTCCCGTCGATGTACTCGAGGTACTCATCTCCCTCGATGACCGTCGGATTGCCCGATTCGCGCCACGTGTAGTCGGCGTCGGTCCCGTACAAGATGAGTGCGATCGTTCGCGCCGGGTACGTCGCCGCGAACAGCATGGCCATCGGGCCGCCTT
>CAZDXK010000146.1:0-4983 GCA_964509215.1 uncultured Actinomycetes bacterium
GCGAGGGGCCGGCATGGGCCTGGTCGCGCCGATCGTGATGTCCGGGACGACGTTCGCCGGGTCAGCGCAGTTCGCCGCGGCGTCCGTGTTGGATGCGGGCGGCAGCGTCGCGACCGCGGTCGTCGCCGCGGTGCTGCTCAACGCGCGGTACGCACCGATCGGCGTGAGCGTCGCGCCGTCGCTCCGTGGTCCGTGGTGGTCGCGTTTCCTCCACGGCCAACTCGTGGTCGACGAATCCTGGGCGATCGCGTCCGAGGGCGACGGACGTTACAACCCTCGCGTCCTCTTGGGCGCGGGACTGATGCTCTATGTGGCATGGGTTGCCGGGACGACCTTCGGCGTGGTGTTCGGCGATGTGATCGGCGATCCCGCCCGGCTCGGGCTTGACGCCGCGTTCCCGGCGCTGTTCCTGGCGCTCTTGGTGCCGCAACTGACGTCGGCGCGCGCCAAACAGGCGGCGGTGCTCGGGGCCGCGATCGGGTTGGCGCTCACGCCGTTCACGCCGCCAGGAGTGCCGATCATCGCTGCGAGCGCCGCATGCCTGTTGGGATGGCGGCGATGACGGAGGCGTGGCTCGTCGTGGCGCTGGTGGGTCTCGCAACGATCGCCATCAAGTCGATCGGCCCGATCCTGCTCGGCGGCCGCGACCTACCTCCGAGGATGGCGTCGCTGATCGGCCTCTTGGCGCCGGCGTTGCTCGCCGCCCTCGTCGCGATCAACACGTTCGGATCCGTCTCGGCCAAGACGTTCGGGACGGCGCACTCCCTCGTGTTGGACGAGCGCCTCCTAGGGGTCGCGGCCGCCGGCGTCGCGGTCTGGCGGAAGGCACCCGTGCTCCTCGTTGTGGTGGTCGCGGCAACGGTCACCGCCGTCGCGCGGGCACTGCTCTAGGGCGATCTCGGGTGAGGTGATCTCGGGTGCTTCGGATGCTCGTCGACGACGACGGGTACGGGGCTCTTCGTGGGCCATGCGGGGCCTTCCTCCGGACTTGCGCGGACGTATCCCCGATGCAACCATCGGGGATACGACGACAAGGAGGAGACTATATGCGACCCCCCGTGCGCACCGGACGTGCGATCCTCGTCCCCCTGATCCTCGCGGTCGGCTTGGTCGTCCCGGCGACGGCCCAAGCCGTTCCGGGCTACCTCACCCCCCAGCCGCCGTTCCTCACGCTCGATGCAACCGCGCCCGCGGGGACGACGCTGCTGGCGATCATCAACAGCGGTGACACGCTCGGCGGCTTCACCTTCTCGGGGATCCCCGACGGGATCGGCCTCATGCCGGGATCGTCGCCCGGCACCGTGGACGTGTTCGTCAACCACGAGGAGTCCCGCGTCCCGTTCCTCGGGTTGGCGGACTTCGAAGACTCCTCGGTCTCGCGACTCACGCTCGACTCCACGGCCGCAGCGCAGACCGGATCCGTCGCGTTGCCCTCGAGCGCGGGCTTCATCAGGTTCTGCTCCGCCACGATGGTCGGTCCCGCCCAGGGGTTCTCGGACTACACCTTCTTGACGAACGAGGAGTCGAACGATGTGCTTAACGTGCCGGCGGGGGCTCCGTACGGAGCCGACCCCGCGCTCGGGACGCAGCGCCAGGCGGGCTACACCGTCGCGCTCGATCCGGTCTCGGGCGAGTACACGCAGATCGCCGGGCTCGGGCGGATGAACCACGAGAACAGCGTCGTCGTGCCCGGGGGATGGGACAAGATCGCGGTGGTGACCGGGGACGATACCTTCAGCGCTCCGTCCTCTCAGCTGTACCTCTTCCTGACCGGATCCGAGCGCTCGCTCTGGCGGGACAAGGGGAACCTCTGGGCGTTCCGGGTCACCAGGACCGAGGAAGGGCGGGTGGACAAGACCGATCCGTTCAACAACGCGAACGACTATGGGGACATCCAGTCGGGCGACGACTGGCAGGGTCGCTTCATCCGCGTTCCTCGCGAGATCGCGAGAGGCCTCACGAGCGAGGCGCCCCAGACCGCCCTTGAGAACTGGTCGAACGCCAACAACGCCTTCCAGTTCGTTCGCGTCGAGGACATCGACTACGACGTCAACGACCCCCGCGTCATCTACTTCACCGACACCAGCACGACTCGGCTCGTTCCCAACCCGAGCACCGGGCGCCTCATGCGCGGTCCGTCGGGAACACCGGGCCTCTACGACAACGGCCGCGTCTTCCGGATGGAGCTCTCGCAGTCCGACCCAAAGAAGGTCGACAGCTTCTCGATCCTGCTGAACGGGGACACCGGCGGTCCCGGCCTGCCGGTTGCCGGGGCGATCCACAACCCGGACAACGTGGCGACGAGCCCGAACAGCCTGATGGTGCAGGAGGACACGAGTGTCGTGGCACCGAGGGTGTGGCGCTACGACTTCGCCACCCAGACGTGGTCGGTCCTCGCGACGGTCAACGACATCGACTGGGAGTCCAGCGGCATCGTCGACGCGTCCGAGTTCTTCGGGCCGGGGTCGTGGTTGCTCGACGTGCAGGCCCACGACCTGTTCGTCGGTCCGACGGATACGACGACCACTCCGGGCGTGACGTACAAGCGGGAAGGGGGTCAGCTGCTGCTACTAACCGTCCCCGGGAGCTGAGGCCCCCCGGAGAACGACAGCTCCCCTCCTCCGGACGCATCGGACCTTCGAAGGAGTTGGTCGGGGCGGCGGGACTCGAACCCGCGACCTCGTGCTCCCAAAGCACGCGCGCTAGCCAGGCTGCGCTACGCCCCGTCGGCCCCTAGCGTACGGTGCCCGGGCGAACGAGGCGAGCGGTCCGGAGCCTCACCCCATCCGTCCGGCTCCGGGTCCTTCGGCTGATGCGACCCGTCGGAAGGCGGCGGTAGCGTGCAGACATGCAGCCAACGCCCCCAGGTCGGCGCAGCCCGAACGCAACGAACGTTCTGTCCATGTTGCTCGTCCTGGCGCTCGCTCTCGGGGCCGTCCTGATCGTCCTCGCGCTCAAACCCGCGGGCTCAGGGCCGGCGTTCGCCGTGTCGGCCGTGAACGCGAACGCGTGCCCCGCCGGTGAGGGCGCGCCGGCGTGCTTCCAGATGTTGGTCGAGAACACCGGATCGGAGACCGGGCACGTGCGGTGCGAGTTGGTGCCCGCGGAGGGAACCACGGCGGTCTTCTTCTCCGGAGACGCCGTCTACACGAGCGCCGCGTCGATCGCCCCGCAGCAGACGCTCCCGCTCTCCGTCAAGGTCGACGTGACCGCGGGCAACGACACCGTGGTCTCGCCGAGCATCGCGTGCTCGCCGCACTCCAACTAGCCGATCAGGAACGAGCCGCCGCCGACGATCCGCACGCCTCCCCCGACGCGCACCGAGAATGAATCTCCTCGAGGTTGCACATCGAGATGCAGGAAGCTCGGCCGCCCGACCATCTCGCCCTGCGCAACCACGGCCGTGCCGGGCATCCCCGCGAGCCCGTGATGAGCGAGGTAGGCACCGAGCGGGCCGGCCGCCGAACCCGTCGCCGGATCCTCACCGATGTTCGCGCCGCGGTCGAACATCCTCGCCATGACGTCGCCCTCACCGCGGACCGTGAAGAGGTAGAGCGCTTCCGCCTCGGTGACGGCGCAGACCTTCTCGCATCCGGCGTCGTCGCGTCGCGCTCGACGGAGAGCCCTCTCATCACGCAATGGCACCATCAGATGGGCGACACCGGTCGATCCTGCGACGATCGGCAACCCCTCGACGAGATCGTCGATCTCGAGCCCCGCCGCCCGGGCGACGGCGGCGCGATCGTCGACCGCGTAGCCGAACAGCGGCGGAAGTTGCTCCATCCACGCCGTCCCCGCCGCCAGATCCACCTCCACCGGGATGTCCCCCGCCGTCGACGTCTGCACGAGGTTCGGGCCGACGCGATGCTCCGACACCAGCGTGAAAGCCGTGCCGAGCGTCGGGTGTCCGGCGAACGGCAGCTCCGCATCGGGCGTGAAGATCCGGATGTCGTAGCCGCCCTCCCGGATCCCGCTCACGAAGGAGGTCTCGGAGAATCCGATCTCTCGCGCCAACGTCGCCATGGCCTCCGTGTCCAAGCCGGCAGGGGGATCCGGGACGACGCAGAGCTGATTCCCGGCGAACGGTACCTCGGTGAACACGTCGACCAGCCGGAACGTGACCTTCACGGCGGGCAGTATCGCAGTTGCTACGCTTGAGCCTCGCGGGTGTAGCTCAATGGCAGAGTTCCAGCCTTCCAAGCTGGCTATGCGGGTTCGATTCCCGTCACCCGCTCCAGAGATCTCGCAGATGGCTTCGCCGAGCGCCTTAGGGTGTTCGATCCCTCCTTCTGACCGAACGCCCGATTCCCAAGACTCGGTACTTCGACGTAGGGTGACGTCTCGGCTACAGATAGGTCACTTTCCCGATGCTGGCAGTCTCCCCCGTCGCCCGTACCTCCCTCCTCGGTTCGATGCCGGGTCGGATCGAGACGACCGGAGGACCCCGATGACCGACGCCCGGAACGAGGAACCGTGCGTTCCTGAGGGACTCGAGGGCAACGAGCGCGGACCAGGCAGCCAAGGGCGCCTGTGTCGATTCCCGAGCTGCGCGACCAGGCTCTCTGCGTACAACCCCGATCGGCTGTGCTGGGTACACGGGCGCACGGTTGCGTTCGCTCGGTTGGACCGGCTTGTCGCTCCACTGCAAAGTCCGGCGATGTATCGGCCCGACTGAGTCCCTCGCTTCTTCCCGGTACCCCTGCCGCGGAGATGGAGCGTAACGCGACATCGATAGCGGCGCTTCGTCGCCTAGCCGAGAGGCTTGGGAACAGGCAGTTGAACGCAGGGAGCCTGATCTACGGTAACGGGGAGCACACGGGTAGCATGAGCACCCGGTGAGGTCGGCGACTCGGGAGGCGAGCCGTCTGCCAGCGGAAACATCCATGGGCGCCGGTAGCTCAGGGGACAGAGCGGCGGACTTCTAATCCGCGGGTCGGAGGTTCGAATCCTCCCCGGCGCACGTCCGATCGCGACCCTGTCACC
>CAZDXK010000147.1:0-4953 GCA_964509215.1 uncultured Actinomycetes bacterium
GGCGTGAGCTCGTCGTGGCAGTCCTGGCCGCCGCACCCGATCTACGTCCGGCGCGGCAACGGCGCGCACGTGTGGGACATCGACGAGAACGAGTACGTCGACTACCACAACGGCTACGGCGTCATGGTTATGGGTCACGCGCATCCGAAGATCGTTAAGACCGTGCGCGAACGGGTCGCTCTGGGAACGCATTTCGCTCAGCCGACCGAGGACGGACTGATCGTCGCCGATCTCCTCGCGGAGCGGTTCCAGCTCCCGTACTGGCGGTTCGGCAACTCGGGGACCGAGTCGACCTTGGATGCGACCCGCATCATGCGCGCCCTCACCGGCCGCAAGCTGATCCTGAAGATCGAGGGGACGTACCACGGCCACCACGACTCCTTGATGGTGTCGGTGTTCCCGCCGGAGAGCCAGGCCGGTCCTCGCGACCATCCCGCGTCGGTGCCGCAGACGCTCGGCCTGCCCGAGGAGTTCGTCGACCTGGTGATCGCCGTGCCGTTCAACGACGCTGATGCGGCCGAGCGCGCGTTCGTCGAACATCCTGAGCAGATCGCCGGCATGATCGTCGAGCCCGCGATGACGAACTGTGGCCTCGTGTTGCCCGATCCCGGATACCTGCAGGCGCTGAAAGACATCTGTCATCGCCACGGCGCCTACCTGGCGTTCGACGAGGTGAAGACCGGATGCACGCTCGCGTGGGGCGGCGCCGTCGAGGCGTTCGGCGTGGTGCCCGATCTGGTCTGCCTGGCGAAGGCGATCGGGGGCGGCCTGCCGTGCGGCGCGATCGGTGGGACCGAAGAGGCGATGGGCATGGTGATCAGGGGAGAGCTGGATCAGGTCGGGACGTTCAATGGCAACCCGCTCACGATGGCAGCCGCGAAGGTGAACCTCGGCGAGGTGCTGACCAAGGACGCGTACGTCGAGCTCGAACGCATCAACGCCATCCTCGCCGGTTGCGAGGACGTCATCGCCGCGCACCGGCTGTCCGCGAGCATGAAGCGCCTCGGCGCCAAGGGCTCGATCGATTGGCGTTCCACGCCGATCCACGAATACCGCGACCTCTGGGAGATCGACGACCGGGTGCCGCAGCTTGCGTGGCTCTGGCAACTGAACCGCGGTGTCTTCAAGTCGCCCGGCTCGAAATGGGAGAGCTGGACGACGTCGATCGCGATGAGCGACGACGACGCGCAGCGCTATGTCGACAACTTCGCGTCCTTCGCCGTCGCGATCACGAGCTGAGCGGTCGCATGGACCAGCCGGAGCGCGGTGACCCGGCGGGTGGGGACGGATCCGACCTGCCGCCGTGGGCGCCCGCGCTCCTTCGTCAGCTGACGATCCGCGGGATCGTCGTCATCGTCGTCGGGGCGGTCACGGCGCTCTTGGTGATCGCGCTCGCCGGTAAGCTCACCAGCTTCTTCGGGATCATCTTCACGGCGTTCTTCCTCTCGTTCGCGCTTGAGCCGGGCGTGAACTGGTTCGCCGCAAGGGGATGGCGGCGGGGGCTCGCGACCGGGCTGATCTTCTTGTTCGTGTTCCTGGCCGTGATCGGGCTGGTCGCGCTGATCATCCCGGCCATCGTGACCGGGGCCAGGCAGCTGATCGAGGCGGCGCCGGACCTGGTCGACAGGCTGGTCAAGTTCGCGAACGACCTCGGCTGGAACATCTCGGCGGAGAACCTCACGGACCAGATCAGGCAGAACGCGCAAGATCTGGCCGGCGCAGCACAGAACCTGGCGGGGAACGTCTTCGGGATCGCGGCATCCATCTTGGGCGGCATCTTCCGGTGGGCGACGATCGCGCTCTTCACGTTCTACATCGTGGCGGAGGGACCCAAGCTCCGGCGCATCGTCTGCAGCGCGCTGCCGCCGAAGAACCAGAAGCACGTGCTGTTCGTCTGGGACCAGGCGATCGAGAAGACCGGTGGCTACTTCTACTCACGGCTGTTGCTCGCCGTGATCAACGGCGCGGGCATGTACATCACGCTGCGCGTCTTCAGCGTGCCGTTCGCGGCCCCGCTCGCGATATTCGAGGGCTTGGTGGCCGCGTTCATCCCGATCGTCGGGACGTATATCGCAGGGATCCCACCCGTGCTGGTCGCGGCGCTCTTCTCGTGGCCGGCCGGCGTCGCCGCGCTGGCGTACATCCTGATCTACCAGCAGATCGAGAACTACTTCCTCAGCCCGCGCCTCACGGCCAAGACCATGGCGTTGCATCCGGCGCTCGCGTTCGCGGCCGCGCTGATCGGCGGGGCGCTCGGCGGCATCCTCGCGGCGTTCCTCGCGTTGCCCGTGGCCGCCGTGATCCAGGCCGCGACCGCTGCGTACGGCAGGCGCTACGAGGTGGTGGAGTCCGACCTCACGGCCCACGCGCCGCCGCCGAGGCAGGATGGGCCGGGACCGATCGAGCGTGTGCGCGAGCGGTTCAAGCGGGACGACACGGACACCGATCCGACAGACGCGTGAGTCGAAAGCCCCTCCAGCTCGACCTCGGCACGGCTCGTCGCGTAGCGGTCATGGCTCAGTTGCTCTCCTCTCCGAAGCCGCGTTCGATCGAGGAGGTCGTCCGCGGCCTGGGAGAGGTGCAGATGGACCCGACGAGCGCTGTGGCCCGGACCGAGCACCTGGTGCTCTGGAGCCGGCTGGGGAGGCGGTTCCGCGTGGCCGACCTGGAACGCTTGCTCTGGGCCGAACGGTCGCTGTTCGAGTACTGGGCGCACATCGTTCACGTCGACGACTACGCGATCCATCGCGGATCGATGCGGCGTTTCGCGGCCCCGGCCCCGGGCGATCCCGGGCGGCGTGTCTACTGGCGTGACTGGATAACGGCGAACGCGGCGTTCCGCAGGTACGTGCTGGGCGAGCTCCGCCGTCGCGGTCCGCTCCGCACGAGGGAGCTCGAGGATCGCTCGGTCAAGGGCTGGCGGACCGGAGGGTGGAACGACGACGGGAAGAGCACCGCGATGATGCTCGAGATCTTGTGGGCGCAAGGAGAGGTGATGATCGCCGGTCGGGACGGGCAGCAGCGGCTCTGGGATCTGGCGGAGCGGTGCGTGCCCGTCGATCAACCTCGGTTGTCGAAGAGTGAGCTGGCGCGCCGGGTCGTCGAGGGCCAGCTGCTCGCGCGCGGAGTCGCCACGCCGGCGCAGATCGGCCGGACGTTCGACGGCCGGCCTCCGGGGTGGGAGCGTGCGCTCGACATGTTGGTCCGGGAGGGTGTTGCGATCCCAGCGCGAGTTGGCGAGCTGAAGGGCCCGTGGTATGTCCACGCCGACGTGCTGGAACGTTCGTTCCGACCGCGCACGACGCTCCTGTCGCCGTTCGACGATCTGGTGTCGGATCGGAACCACGCCGAGCAGCTGTTCGGCTTCCGGTTCCGCCTGGAGATCTACGTGCCGAAGGCTGAACGGCAGTACGGCTACTTCGTACTACCGATCCTGCGCGGCGACCGGCTGATCGGGCGGATCGATCCGAAGTTCGATCGCGCGACCGGGGTATTGCACGTGAACGCCGTGTATGCAGAGGAGGGTGTGCCCTCGGGCGCCGGGCCTGCCGTTGGACGCGCGATCGGAGAGCTGGGGGATTGGCTGGGGGCCACCGACATCGGGTTCACGAGCAAGGTGCCGTCCGCGTGGCGTTCCGACCTGACCTGAGGTCACGCCGGGCCCACATGCCCCGACGTGGGTCGTCACTAGACTTCCCGACCGACGCCATCTTCGAAGGGACGGTGCATCGACATGCCGAAGGGCATCCTGGAACGCCTCGCGGAAGGTCCGGTGCTGGGCGACGGCGGCTATCTGCTGGAACTGGAGAAGCGCGGCTACGTGCAGGCGGGCCCGTTCACGCCCGAGGTCGTGATCGAACACCCCGATGCGCTGGTCCAGCTGCATCGCGAGTTCCTCCGCGCCGGGGTGGATGTCCTCCAGACCATGACGTTCTACGCGAGCGACGACAAGCTCGCGACCGTCGGCCTGGAGGGCAAGGTCGACGACATCAACCGCAACGCTGTGCAGATCGCGCGGCAGGTGGCCGCGGAGGGCGACGCGCTCGTCGCCGGAAACCTCTGTCTCACGTGGGCCTACGATCCCGAGGATCCCGCGAGCCCGGATCACGTGCGGGCGCTCTTCGACCGCCAGCTCCAGGACCAGATCGATGCCGGTGGCGTCGACTGCTGGATCGGCGAGACGTTCTCGTTCGTCGGGGAGGCGATCCTGTTCGTCGAGCGGGCCAAGGCCACCGGGCTCCCGGTGATGGCGACGATGTGCTTCGAGCAGCCCGTGCCGGTCTCCTACGAGGGCGACTCGCCCGCCGACTGTGCTCGGAAACTGGCCGACGCGGGCGCCGACATCGTCGGTGTCAACTGCCTCAACGGGCCGGAGCAGATGCTACCGATCGCCCTGGAGATGCGCGGGGCGGTGCCCGGGTACGTCGCAGCCCAGCCGGTCGCGTACCGCACCACCGCCGAGCAGCCCGACTTCACCGCGACGGGGAACTTCCCCTACGAGCTGGATCCGTTGCAGCTCTCCCGCAAGGAGATGGCCGACTTCGCCCGGCAGGCCCAGGACGCGGGCCTCAACTACATCGGGTCGTGCTGCGGCTCGGTACAGGGCCACGTCCGCGCCATGGCGAAGGTCCTCGGCAAGCTCCCCGCCGAGGAGCGCGAGTGGAAGTCCCCGACGGGCAAGGCCATGTCGGCCTACGAGTATCGCGAGCACTCCGAGACCGAGGTCTGACCCTTCGTCGTGGGCGGCGGGCCGTAGGCGAACCTCGGCATGTCCGGGTGAGGCCCGTGCCGCGATCCCGCCCGACTAGCGGTGGGTGCCGGCGCTCGCGGCGTCCGGCACCATACGGTCGTTACGGAACCGATCCGGCGTGAACGGCGCGATGAGCGGGTCGATGCGCCCGGTCGCCAGCATCTCGGCCATCGTCTTGCCGAAGATCGGCGCACCCTTGAACC
>CAZDXK010000148.1:0-4950 GCA_964509215.1 uncultured Actinomycetes bacterium
CCGGCGCGGATCGGGAGCTCGGTGACCTCGCCGTCGCGCGTCGAAGCGATGTGGTTCTCCATCTTCATCGCCTCCAGGATGCAGACGACCTCGCCGGCGCGGATCTCCTGGCCTTTCTCGACCAGAACCTTGAGGATCGTGCCCTGCATCGGCGCGCGGATCTCGCCGTGCACGTGCTCGCCGTGATGTGCGCTCGACGATGAGGGCGACCTCGGTGCCGTGGAGCGACGTTCGTCGAAGATCCTGACCGGCACCCGTTGCCCGTCGACCTCGACCAGGATGTCGGCGGGTCGTGCGGCGCCCTGACCGGTCGGCGCGGGCTTCAGCTCCACCTGCGACGGGAAGTCGACGCCGGCGAGCGCGCGCTCCAGCCACGTCGTCGTATGCGCGGCGCTGCGGAACTCCTTGGACTCGAGGACCCACTGGTGGATCGGGATGGTGGTGGGCACGCCCTCCACCTTGAACTCCGAGAGGGCACGGAGCATCCGTCGCCGCGCGCGCTCCCGGTCCTCACCCGAGACGATCAGCTTCGCGAACATCGAGTCGTAATCGCCCGGGATCTCGCGTCCCACCGTCACGCCGGAGTCCACCCGGACGAACGGTCCTCCGGGCTCCTCGTACCGCGTGATCCGGCCGGGACCGGGGAGGAAGTTCCGCCCGGGATCCTCGGCGTTGATCCGGCATTGGATAGCCGCCCCGCTCGGCGCGTTGACCAGGTCGAGCTTCTCTCCCATCGCCACCTGCAGCTGGAGCGCGACCATGTCGTATCCGGTCACCATCTCGGTCACCGTGTGCTCGACCTGCAGCCGCGTGTTCATCTCCAGGAAGTAGAAGGACCCGTCCTCGTCGACGATGCACTCGATGGTGCCGGCGTTGACGTAGCCCGATCCCTTCGTCAGGGAGATCGCCGCCTCGGCGAACCGCGTCCGCATCTGCTCGTCCATCACGGGGGAGGGTGTCTCCTCGATCAGCTTCTGATGGCGCCGCTGAACCGAGCAGTCGCGTTCGCCCAGGAAGAACACGTTGCCGCGGGTGTCGGCGATGACCTGCGCCTCCACGTGGTGGGCGCGATCGACGTAGCGTTCCAGGAAGACCTCGGGTCGCCCGAAGTAGGACTGCGCCTCCCGGGCCGCGCGCCTCAGCGCCTCGTCGAGGTGATCGGCGTCGCGCACGACGTGCATGCCCTTGCCGCCTCCGCCGAACGCCGCCTTCACGAGCAGCGGGAACCCGACGCGCTCCGCCTGCTTCTTCGCGTGTCTGATGTCGACCGGTTCCGGCGTCCCCGGCACGATCGGCACACCGGCGCGGTCGGCGACCCGGCGCGCGGCCGCCTTGTCGCCCATCATCTCGATCGCGTCGGCGGACGGACCGACGAACGTGAACCCGGTCTCCTCCACCGCCTGGGCGAAGCGGGCCCGCTCCGCCAGGAACCCGTAGCCCGGGTGGATGAACGTCGCCCGCGCCTTACGGGCCGCCTCGAGGATGGCGCCGATCGACAGATAGGACTCGGAGGCGAGCGCCGGACCGATCCGGAACGACTGGTCGGCCATCTCCACGTGCAACGCGTCGCGGTCGGCGTCGGAATAGACGGCGACGGTCGGGAGACCGAGGTCTCGGCAGGTCCGGATGATGCGGACCGCGATCTCACCTCTGTTGGCGATCAGGACCTTCTGTTTCGCCGCCACGGCCGCACCTGCGATGATCGGGGACCCCCCCGAGGGAGTCGAACCGGTGTTGTCGGTGATCGAACTCGAACGAGCGCTCGCGGCCTTAGGTCTCGAGGCGCCCGTGCGCTTCGAGGAGGTTACCGGCTCGACCAACGCGACGGCCGTCGAGCTGGCCGAGACAGGCGCTTCCGAGTGGACGCTGGTCGCCGCCGGACATCAGACGGCGGGCCGTGGCCGCCTCGGCCGGACCTGGACGGACGTGCCCGGGGCGGCGCTGATGTTCTCGCTCGTGTTGCGTCCGACGCTCGACCCGGAGCACGCAGGGCTGATCCCGCTCCTGGCCGGCGCCGCGATGGCGGCGGCGGTCCGTGAGGTGGCCGGGGTCCATGTCCGCTGCAAGTGGCCCAACGACCTGCTGGTTGCGGGCGGGAAGCTGGGCGGGATCCTGGCGGAGTCGTCGGTCGCCGGCGGGCGTGTCCGGTACGTGGTCGTCGGGATCGGCCTCAACCTCGAGCCCCCGATCGGCGTCGAGGCCGCGGAAGGGCTCGGGGACGCTGATCCTGCCGCGCTCCTCTCAGCGTTCCTTCGGCGGTTCCGCGACGGGTATATGCGCCTTCCGGAAGGCGCCGTGGAAACGTGGACCGCCGTCTCCGCGACGATCGGCAGCGACGTCGAGGTCCTGCGGCTGCAGGGTCCGCCCGTCCGAGGACGGGCGATCGCCGTCGACGAGCGAGGGGCGCTCGTGGTCCGCACCGCGAACGGCACGGAGACCGTCGCCTCCGGCGAGGTCGAGCACGTCAGTAGCGTCTGAGACGAGGGCCGTGCAGGAGGTTGCCCAGCTCCGTGCCGCGCGGTACCGTCCGCCCATGCCCTTCCCGAGACGACTGTTGGTGCCCGGCGAAGAGCTGGTGCTCGACCTCAGGCCGCACTGGATCGCGCTGTTCCTCCCGGGCCTGGCGACGATCGGGGTCGTGCTGGCTGGCTTCTGGCTCATCTCCAAGGCCGACGGGGTCGTGAACTGGGCGATCCTGGGGGGTATGGCGATCCTGCTGATCGCCTACCCGCTGCGGAGGTTCATCTGGTGGCTGACGTCGTATTTCGTGGTGACGAGCGATCGGCTGATCCATCGTGAGGGCTGGATCGCGAAGCGCTCGATGGAGATCCCGCTCGAAGCGATCAACGACGTGCGGTTCAGGCAAGGCATCTTCGAGCGGATCATCGGCGCGGGAACGCTCATCGTGCAGTCCGCGAGCGAGTCGGGTCGCGAGGAGTTCAAGGCGATCCGGGGCCCGGAGGACGTGCAGAAGACGATCTATCACCAGGGTGAGATGAACCAGCAACGGATGTTCCGTCCCACCGGGACGATGGCCGCCCCCGAGCCGACGCGCCCCGCGACCCCACCTCTTTCTCCGTCCACCGTGTCCGAGCTCGAGCGGCTCGCCGACCTCCGGGCGAAGGGCGTCCTGACCGAGGCCGAGTTCCAGACGCAGAAGGCCAAGATCCTCGGCCAGCAGTAGGTCGGGCCTCACGCCTCCGTATCCTTGGCGGGTGAGCGACGCGACATGTTCCCGGTGCGGCGAGCCGCTTCCTCTCGGCGCCAAGTTCTGCCCGAACTGCGGCGCGCCGGTGGCGATCGCTCCCGCGTCGGAGCGGCGGTTGGTCACGGTCGTCTTCGTCGACCTGGTGGGTTCGACGAAGCTCGCGTCCCAGCTTGACCCCGAGCGCTTCCGCGAGGTGCTCGCCGCCTTCCACGGCATGGTGACCGAGGAGGTCGAGTGGCTCCGGGGCCGGGCGGAGTCGTTCATCGGGGACGCGGTGCTGGCCGTGTTCGGTGTCCCGACCTCCCATGACGATGACGGCGTTCGAGCCATCCGCGCGGCGCTCTCGGTAGTGAACCGTGCTCCACAGTTGGGTCGCGAGCTCGGGCTCCCGACCCCGATGCGCGTGCACGTGGGCATCAACACCGGCCTCGTGGCGGTGGGTACCGCCGTCGACCGGGGGATCGTGATCGGCGGCGAGGTGAACATCGGCGCCCGGCTGCAGCAGGCCGCCGCGCCCGACGAGGTGCTCGTGGGTCGGACGACGCATCAGCTGGTGAAGGACGCGGTCGAGTTCGGCGACATCCGCATGATCGTCCCGAGGGATTTCGACGGTGAGATCGCCGCGTGGCCGGTGCTCCGGCTGGCGCCCCGTTCGACCCGGTCCACGATCCCGTTCGTCGATCGCCGCCGCGAGCTCGCGCTGCTGACCGACACGTCCGAGCGGGTGAAGGAACGCAGCCGCGCGCACCTGGTGACGCTGCTCGGCGAGCCCGGGATCGGCAAGACCCGTGTGGTGGAGGAGTTCCTGGACGGGATGGACGACAACGTCACGGTGCTGAGCGGCCGGCCCAGCCAGTACGAGGAGCAGGTCACGTTCTGGCCGTTGGGACAGATGATCCTGAACGCGATCGAGGGCACCGAGGACATGGAGTCCGACCAACTGCTCGAACGCCTCCAACGCGCCGCCGCCGGGTGGGTGGGTCCAGAGGACGCTGACAAGGTGGCGTACCGACTGAGCCTCGCTCTTGGCCTTGGCGAAGATGCGAACCACGAGAACCGCTACCACAGCGCCGAGATCAGACGCGGGGTGCTCGCCATGATCGAGGGGCTGGGCGCGACCGGACCCGTGGTGCTGGTGTTCGAGGACCTGCACGCGGCCGAGCCGTTGCTCCTCGACCTGATCGAGCACCTGATGCACGACGGCCGGCGGTTGCCTCTGTTGGTGATCTGCGTCGCGCGCTGGGGCTTCCTGGACGACCAGCCCGGTTGGGCGGGCGGGCTCGCCGACGCCGTGACGCTCTGGGTCGAGCCGCTCGGCACGGAGGACGCGGCGCAGCTCGCCATGGAGTCGGGGGGCCTCGGGCGGGACGACGCGCTCCGCGTGGCCGAGCATGCAGGTGGAAACCCGCTGTTCATCGTCGAGATCACCGGCATGCTGCTCCGCGGGGAGGACGTGCTACCGCCCACGGGTGCGGCGCCCTCCAGGGGACCGCTCCCGCCCACGGTCCAGGCCGTGATCGCCTCTCGGTTGGACTCGCTCTCGCCGGCGGCTCGGGAGCTGATCCGCAAGGTATCGGTGTTCGCGCGCGGCGCCTTCGACGAAACCGAGCTCTCGCTGGTCGCCGTTCCGAGCAAGGAGGTGATGGCCCAGCTGGAAGACGTCGAGTTCCTGGTTCCCGAGCCGGGCCGGAAGGACGCGTGGCGGTTCCGGAGCGAGGTGTTGCGCGACGTCGCGTACGAGA
>CAZDXK010000149.1:0-4946 GCA_964509215.1 uncultured Actinomycetes bacterium
TCCACGACGGCCCGGTGCAAGGCGTGTCCGCCGCGTCGCTCTCCCTGGAGGCGGCACTCCTGATGATCAAGGCCGGCGAGAGCGATCGGGGGATCGAGATCCTCACGAAGATCCGGAAGGAGCTCGCCGAGGAGGCCGACGGTCTCCGCGCGTTGATGTCCGGTCTCCGCCCGCCCCTGCTGGAGGAGCGGGGGCTGATCCCCGCGATCCGCGAGACGCTCGCGCGCTTCGGCACCGAGCATGGTGTTCGCACGGAGTTCTCCGGGATGGTGGGCAACGAGATCCCCGACGACCTGGAGACGCTCGCCTACCGCGTGGTGCAAGAGGCGCTCTCGAACGCCGCCAAGCACTCGCAGGCCGCGCACGTGACTGTCTCGGTCGAGCTCGAGCAGGTGCAGCTCCGCGTCGAGATCGTCGACGACGGGGTCGGCTTCGACAACGCCCGAGCGAGAGAGTTCTTGCAGATGGGTCGGGTGGGCCTCGCATCCATGCGCGAGCGTGTGGAGCTGGCGAGCGGGACGTTCGTGGTGCGATCGACGCCGGGGCGCGGGACGACGATCGTCGCGACCCTGCCGGTCGACATCGCGCCGGCGAGTCGCGAGCTCAGCGTCAACGACGCAACCTGATCTGACCCGTCGAGCCGGTGCCACCCTGGCCGGTCGGTCCACTGGGACCCGGGCCCGTGGGGCTGGTCGGGCCGGTAGGACCGGTGCCGGTGGAGCCGGTCGGGCCCGTCGGTTCGGGCGACGGCGACTCGCTCGGCGACGGGGTGGGGGTGGGGCTGGGGGTGGGCGACGACACCGGCGTCGTCGGTCCGATCGTGTATCCGTCGAACGACGGCACAGGGAACGACTCGACGGGTTGACCTTGCATCGCGACCGTCATGAAGTCGTGCCAGATGGCGGCCGGGATCGTGCCGCCATAGACCGGCGAGACACCCTCCACGCTTTCCATCGGGATCTCGCCCTGCGGGTATCCGACCCACACGCACGTCGCGAGCTGCGGCGTGTAGCCACAGAACCACGAGTCGACGTAGTTCTGCGCGGTCCCGGTCTTGCCGGCCACGGGGCGATCGGAGAGGCGTGCCGCGGTGCCCGTTCCGTACGTCACGACGTCCTGCAACGCGTATGTGACCAGGTCGGCGTCGTTCGCGTCCAGGACCTGCTTCGGTTTCCTGCTCACGTCGTCGATCACCTTGCCGTTGTGGTTCGTGAGCTGAACGAGCGGGTTCGCGTAACGACGCACGCCGTGCGCGGCGAGGGTGGCGTAGGCGTTCGTCATCTCGAGGGGGCTCACGGCCTCGACGCCGAGCGTGATCGAGCAGACGGGGTCCAGGTTGCTGCGGATACCCAGCAGATGTGCCATGTCGACGACCTTGTCCGGACCGAGCTCCGCCGTCACCTGGGCGAAGACCGTGTTCACGGAGTACGCCGTGGCGGCCTTCAGCGAGAACGTGCCCGCTTCGGAGTCCGAGGCGTTCGACAGTTCCCACGGCGCGCCGTTCGTGTAGCACTCGGTGTTCGGGATGGTGATCGACGCCGGTCCGTACCAGTACGCGTTGAGGTTGTAGCCCTCCTTCATGGCCGCCGCGAGCGCGAACGGCTTGAACGCGGACCCGGCCTGACGCCCCGTCCCGCCGAAGGTCTCCGTCTTGAGCCTCAACCCCGAGACCGCGAGGTTCAACTGCGACTGATGGAAGCCGCGTCCGCCCACCATCGCGATGATCTGGCCCGTGTTCGGGTCGATCGCGACCAAGGCCCCTTCCGGGTCCGACGGACTCGGCAGATGCGCGTTGACGGCGGCCTCGGCCGCGCGCTGCAACCCGAGGTCGAGTGAAGTCGTCACCCGGTAGCCCCCTCCGAAGACCGCGGCGCCGCCGTACTTGTTGATCAGGTAGCGCTTGGCGTAGTCCACGAAGTACTCGGTGTTCGCCGGCGCGTTCACGGCTTCCTTCTTCGGATCCGTTCTGACCTTCTTCGCCTTCAGGCGTTCGGCGGTCTCCCTGGGGAGGTATCCGTACCGCACCATCTGATCGAGCGCATAGTTGCGCCGGACCGCCGAGTCCTCGGGATAGTCGATCGGATCGAAGCGCCCCGGCGACGAGATGAGGCCGGCGAGAGTCGCCGACTGCTTGACGCTGAGGTCGGCGGCGTCAACGCCCCAGTAGGTCTGCGCCGCCGCTTGGACGCCGTACGCGCCGTGCCCCAGATAGATGGTGTTGAGGTAACGGGCCAGGATCTGGTCCTTCGACAGCGTCTGCTCGAGTTTGATCGCGAGGAGCGCCTCGCGGATCTTCTCCTTGATCGTGCGAGGCGGCACCACGTACTCCCTGGTCCCGTCCGGCTGGTCGACGTAGCTGCCGGCGTACACCTGCTTGACGAGCTGCTGCGTGATCGTGGAACCGCCCTGGACGGTGTCTTGCTTGACCAGGTCGGTCCACGCGGCGCGGAGGATCCCGACCGGATCGATACCCGGGTGCTCGTAGAAGCCGTGGTCCTCGACGGCGATCACGGCGTCGCGGAGGTGCTCGGGCATCTCATCGAAGGAGATGATCGTCCGGTCGACCGCGCCGTGGATCGACGCGAGCAGGGAGCCGTTGCGGTCGTACATGAACGTCGATTGGATCGGCGGCAGCGCCTTGGGGACCTCGGTCTGGGAGTAGGCGTAGACCAACGCCCCGCCCAGGGCCAGGACGACGGCGACGGGCACCGCGACGAACACCCACCAGAACCGTCGGAAGAAGCCCTTCCTCGGCTCCCCCTTCGTCTTACCGCGGGTGTGCTTCGGGGTGTAGGAGCGACCCCGGGTCGTTTGGGGGCTGGTGTCGGTCGACACTGCTTTCGGATTCTATCCAGGGCAGGCGGGAACCATGCCCTGCCCGCTGTGTTGTTCCGGTGTCGGTGCGGCGCTCAGACGGCCGCCGTGCGCCTGGCGGTGAACGCCTCTTTGAGATGGTTCCATTGACAATTGCGGCACACCTCGACGACGTAGCAACACGACCCGGGGTGCGCGGCGGCCATCCGGAGACCCGTCTGGATGGACCAGACCCGGCCGCTGTCGGCCTTCAGGCCGTCTCCATAGACGTAGGCGAGCAGGACGAGCTTCTCTTTGCCGCAGACCGGGCAGTCGTTGTTGGTGGGCTCCCCGACGTGGCGGGCCGCCCGCATCAACTCAGGATGCGCATCGCATACGTCGGTGAGACCGAGGACGCCGAGACGCGCGTCCCGAAGGAGCGCGCGCTTGGCCAGCGTGTAATCGATCACGCCCAACTCCGCGCGGCGGCTCCCCAGAGGCACCCGCTTGCTTGCCATGGTCGCCAAGTCTACCCCGGCTCCCCGACGCGGTGGACCTGCCATCCGACGTACGTCGTTGGATACTGGCGGGTCACCCACCGGGAGGAGCGAAGGGATGCTCGAGATCACCGTGCTGAGCAGCACCGACCGAACGGACTGGGCGCCGCTCGCGGATCCTCCCGGACGCCTGCCCTCCCCGGGTCGCGAGATCGGCGCCTTCACGTCCGGCGACGGAACGTTCACGTGCGGTCTCTGGGAGCGGGAGCCCGACACGTGGTCGTTCGAGCGGCCGCACGACGAGGTCGCCTACATCCTGGAGGGCTCGGCGGACGTCGAGACCGCCGACGGACGAGTGCTCAGCCTCGGCGCGGGCGACGTCTTCGTCACGCCGAAGGGGTCGAAGGGGACGTGGCGCATCCACGAGACCGTCGCGAAGTTCTTCACGATCTACTCAGGCGGCGCGATCGGCGATACGACGATGCGGGTGATCGGCGCGAACGACCCCGTCGAATGGACCACGCTCGTGAACGCACCGGGTGACGAGAACCCGCCGGGGCAGGAGTGGTACGCCTGGCGGAACCCCGACGCGAAGTTCTCGACCGGGGTCTGGCGGCGAGAGCCGGAGGCGGGAACGTTCGATCGTGAGTACCACGAGGTCGCGTGCCTGATCGAAGGGGACGTGGAGATCGAGACGGAGGATGGACGGGTGCTCCCGGTTGGCGTGGGCGACGTGCTCGTCACGCCGGACGGCTCGAAGGGACTGTGGCGTGCCCTGTCGCCGGTGAAGAAGTTCTGGGCGGTGCACCACGAGTAGCCCGTACGGCTCGCTTGATCCCGAGGAGCGGCGGATCGAGCCGCTCCTGGTGGAGGCCGGCGCGGCGACCGTCCTGCTCCGCGGGTTGCGCAAACGTTGTCCCCGTTGCCGCGAGCTCCGCATCTTCCGATCCTGGCTCCAGCTGATCGAGCGATGTCCGAACTGCGACCTCCGCTTCGAGCAAGAGCAGGGCGGGTTCCTCGGGGCGATGACGATCAACTTCCTCGTCGCCGTGGTGGTGTGGGTGGTCATGTTCGTGATCGTGCTGGTGTTCAGCGTTCCCGACGTGCCCGTGGCGCCGCTGCTGATCGCGAGCGTGGTCGTGTTGGTCCTGATGCCGCTCTGGTTCTACCCACGCTCCAAGAGCTTCTGGGCGGCGATCGAGTTCCTGGTGGCTCGGAGCGACCCGGAGTATCATTCACCCGTGCGGCGCGACGCCCGGGCGATCGATCTGGAGTAGCGAGGGGTCAGGAGGTCGTCCAGGCTCGCATCGCGGTGAGCGACTCGTTGAGGGCCGCGTCGACCGCGTACACCTCGAACGTGTGATCGCCGCTCGGCAGATCTGCGAAGCGGATCGGCGATGAGCAGGTGGTGAACTGGACCCCGTCCAGCGAGCAGAAGAGCTGTCCCTTCTCGCTCTGCACGACGTTGAACGAGACCTCGCCCGTGCCCACGGTCGCACCTTCCGTCGGACCGCCCAGCAGGATCAGCACGGGCGCCGTCCGGTCGATCTTCCAAACGTATCGGACGACGACGGAGCGGTTGTACGCGAGGTCGACCGACCAGACGCTCAGCGTGTGGCGGCCCTCCTTCAGACCGTAGAAGTTCGGAGCGCCGAA
>CAZDXK010000150.1:0-4913 GCA_964509215.1 uncultured Actinomycetes bacterium
GCCGCGCGCTGGCCGTCGATCCCGATCGACGCGTGCGTCGGTTCCTCGAGGCGGCCGGTGGCAACGGATGGGAGATCGTCGCCCTCTTCGACACGCATGTGCACGCGGACTTCGTCACGGGGAGCCTCGAGCTCCGCGAACGTACCGGTGCGGCCCTTAACGTCCCGAAGGACGCTGGCGTCGGGTTCCCGCACCACGGCGTGGTTCCCGGCGAACGGCTGGAGGTGGGCGACGTCGAGATCGAGGTCCTCGCGACGCCCGGCCACGCGCCCGAACACGTCTCGTACGTCGTGCGGAGGGATCCGACGGAGCCCCCCGGACTCTTCTCCGGCGGTGCGTTGATCGCCGGCGGCGCGGCGCGGACCGACCTGGTGGACCCCGAGCTCACCGAACGACTCACCCGGGCGCAGTTCCACACGGTGCACGAGGCGTTCGCGGACCTGCCCGACGCCACGGTCCTGCTCCCGACGCACGGCAACGGATCGTTCTGCGCGGCCGGAAGCAGCGGCGCGGAGGCGACCACCCTGGGGGTGGAACGTTCTACCAACCCGTTGCTCGCCGAGCTCGACGAGGAGGCGTTCCTGGAGTGGTGGCCGGCCACGTTCCCCGGGAGACCCGCGTACTTCGATCGGATGCGCGCTGTGAACGTCACCGGGCCGCGTTCGCTCTCGGATATCCGGGCGCCCCTCGCGCTCCCTCCCGACGCCTTCGAACGCGCCCGGGCTGAAGGCGCCCTCGTCCTCGACGTGCGCGACGCCGAGGACTATGCCGAGGCACATATCCACGGCTCGCTCTCCATCCACTTCCGCGATTCGTTCGCGACGTGGCTGGGCTGGCTCGTGCCCGCCGACGTCCTACTCCTGTTCGTGACGAACGGCGCGCCGATCGATCGGCTGGTCGAGGAGTCGCTGTTGGTCGGTTACGAGCGGTTCGCAGGGTTCCTCGATGGGGGGATCGAGGCCTGGGCGGCCGGCGGGCGGCCGGTGACGTCGGTGCCGTTCCTCGGTGCCGACGACGCCCAGCGTGCCCTGGACGACGGTGCGCTCCCTCTGGACGTTCGCGAACCCGACGAGGTGGAGCAGGGCACGATCGCGGGAGCTGTCACGATCCCGCTCGGAGGGCTGGACGCCGCGATCGACGAGCTGCCGTCCGGCCGTCCGGTGCTCGCGTACTGCGCGTCGGGCGAGCGATCGACGACCGCCGTGTCGATCCTGGAGCGGCACGGCGTCGGTCCGGCCGTCAACCTGTCGGGCGGCTACGGCGCCTGGCACAACTCCGGCCGTGACTGACGCGAGACTTCCGGATGAGTCGCCGGCGGCTCATCCAGTTGGCTTCGTGGCTTTGGCGATGACGCTCACGGCGACCGTAGCCTGCCGATCCGGTGGGATCAGCTCGCGCATCAGTTGGATCACGGCCGGTGTGAACAGCGGGTAGAGCGCGGCGCGATCGACGCCGTACGGGATCCGCTCCCCGATCCACACGTCGGTGAACCCCATCTTCTCGATCTTGCGGGCGAAGGCACGCTCCGCCAAGGCGCCCGACACTCACCCGGCCCAGGCGGCGTCGCTCGTCTGCAACTCCGGAGGGAGCTCTTCATCCACCGTCAGATCGGCGACGCAGAGGCGACCGCCCGGCTTCAGCACGCGGCGGATCTCCGCGAGCACGCGTGATTTCCGTGGCGACAGGTTGATGACGCCGTTCGAGATGACGACGTCGAACGCCCCGTCCGGAATGGGGATCTGCTCCATCTCGCCTCGGAGGAACTCGGTCCATCCGTCGACGCCTGCCTCGCGGGCATGATCGCCCGCTCGCCCGCACATCTCGTCGAGCAGGTCGAGCCCGATCGCGCGCCCGGTGGGCCCTACCGCCTTAGCAGCAAGGATCGTGTCGATGCCACCGCCCGAGCCCACGTCGAGCACGCTCTCGCCAGGTTGCAGATCAGCGTGGCGTGTCGGGTTCCCGACGCCGAGCGCCCAGTCGACGGCGGTCGGTGGCACGGACGCAAGCTCCGCTTCCGAGTACAGCTGCTCGGCGGCGGGCCGACCCGCTCCGGCGTCGATGCCGGCGTACGCCTCGGCGACGACCTGCTTGATCTGGCCCTGGAACAGGAGGTCTTCGCCGGTCATCGGTCCTCCACGATCTCGCCGACGAAGTCCTCGAGACGCGCCCTCACGTCCGGCGGGATCTGGTCCACCGCGTTCGACGCGAGGAACGCCTGGAGCTCCTTGGCGAACTCGAGCTCACCACAGCAATTCCGGCAGAACGTGAGATGACCCTCGACCAGCGAACGATCCTCGGGCGAGAGCGCTCGGTCGAGGTAGTCCCACAGCAGGCGAACGGCCTCGGAGCAGGGGATGAGACGTCCTTCGTCGGTCACGGCGCCTCCCTCGCGAGCAGGTCGGCCTCCTCAGCGTAGCTCCACATCTCGCGCTCGAAGAGCTTCCGTCCGCGGTGTAGCCGCGCCAACACCGTCCCGAGGGGTGCGTCGAGCACCCGGGCGATCTCCTTCGTGCTGAAATCGCGCATGTACCGCAGGATGAGGGGCACCCGATAGATCTCGGGCAGGCGGAAAAGCACCGCCTCCACGTCCTCTTTCCCGAACGCGTGGAGGAAGTCGAGGTGGAGCGTGTCCGAGTACGGGAACGGGTCCTCCTCCGCGATCGTGCGGTAGAGGGAGAAGCTCTCCACGTCATCCACCGGCACCTCGCTCACCGTGCGCGCCCGCTTTCGGAGCCGGTCGCGGAAGACATTCGCGAGGATCGCCTGGAGCCACGCGGGACCGGCGTCGTCGGCGTTGAGCGTGTCGAAGGCGCGGTAGGCGCGCAGCAGACAGTCCTGAACGAGGTCTTCGGCCCCGGCGGCGCCTTCCAAGCGCCGCGCGGTCGCGTACAGGCGAGGGATCTGTTCCCGGGCGAGTCGTTGGAAGGCTGCCTTCCGCTCGGGATCAGTTTCCACGTGTCGTTCCACCTCACGCTCGCAGGTCCGATCTCCAGTCGTTCTCTCCAGTTCAAAGACGAAGATGTGGCCGACGTTATTGCATCCGCCCGGATCTGCAATGGGGCTCCTTGTCGCTGCGTCTCAGACGGGCAAGAGGGCCGGTAGGAAGCGATGGAGGGAACGCCGGTCCGTGACGGGGAAGGAGACACGGCTATGGCGACGGTCACGGTGCGCAACGGCGTCGATGTCGATCGGTTGGTCGGGACGATCGATGCCATCAAGGGCGATGCGGAGATCGCGCGCTTCACGTTCCGCGCTCGAGCCGATTGGGAGGAAGGTGGAAGGAGCCGGGCCGAGGTCTCTTCCTTCACCCATGCCGGCCAAGAGGTGAAGCATGGGTCGACGCACGTCCTCACCGGGAGCGAGCCCGACGTGCTGCTGGGCGACGACGCGGGTCCCAACGCGGTCGAGCTTGCCCTGGCGGCGCTCGGGTTCTGCTACTCGGTCGGCTTCGCCTACAACGCGGCGGCACTGGGCTACGAGCTCGAGGAGCTGAGCTACGAGGTCGAAGGCGACCTAGATCTCCGGAACTTCGTCGGGATCGACGCGGGTCCGCGCCCCGGATTCACCGAGATCCGGGTGAAGGGGATCGCGAAGGCCCGCAACGCGACGGCCGAGCAACTCGAAGCGCTGTGCCAGTACGTGCAGGACACCTCTCCCGTCCGGGATATCCTCGCGAACCCGGTTCCCGTGAAGACGACGCTGGAGGTCCGATGAGCGCTGATGTGACGACCTGCCCGAAGTGCGGCGGCGCGACCGCTGGATGGAAGTGCGCCATCTGCGGCGCCGAGGCCGATGAGCACGATACGAACCACCTGCACGCGGGGTCGGACCGGTACTGCACGCTGCTGTGTCAGGGTTGCGGCGAGGCCGACGTGATCTGCACCTGCGCGTGATGGGCAGGCCTCGGTGGTCTGAGGCGGATCCCGTAGCTGGTGGCTCAGAGCGTGGCGACGATCTCGCGCTCGCTCGCCGTCAGGCCTCGAAGCGGCGGGCGCACGTCGGCCGTCGTCAGCACGTTCCGCCCTACGAGGATCTCCTTCAGGCCCGCGTGGAACGGGACGTTTCGCATGCGTTCGCGTATCTGCGAGACCTGCTCGTGTGATTGCGCGCTCCGCTCGTGCACCAGCGCCGCGACGATCTCGGGGAACGTCGTCGCAAGACCGCTCACGCTCCCGATCGCGCCGCGGTCCATGCTCTCCACCACCAGCGGCTCCGATCCGATGAACACATCCAGTCCATCGATCGCCAGGTATGGCTCGACGGCCGAGAACGGCGTGTCCGAGACCTTCAGCCCGCGCAGGTTTGGCGAACGTTCGCGGACGCGCGCGATCACCTCGACCGGGATCGCGTAGCCGCTCCGCCCGGCGAACTCGTACAGGTAGAACGGCAAGGGGTTGCACGCGTTCGCCACGTGCACGAAGTGCCGCGTCAGCTCCTCGACGTCGAGCGGGAAGTACGGAGGCGCGACCACCGCGACGGCGTCGGCCCCGACCTCACGCGCGTGCGACGCGAGCGTGACCGAGTCGGCCGTGGTCTGCGCGCCGGCGTGAACGGCGACTTGGAAGCCTCCCGGGCGGGCAGCCAGGAACAGCTCGACGGCGCGTCGCCGTTCGTCCACGGACAGCAGCATGCCTTCGCCGGTCGTCCCACACGCGAGCAGGCCGTCGATGCCGCCGCCCGCGATGAACGCGACGAGCGGGGCGAACGATCCCTGGTCAAGGTGGCGTCCGTCGTCGCGCATGGGCGTGACGGCGGCAGCGATCGCTCCCTGAAGGGGCATGCGCGGGAGTGTAGATGCTTGGTCTAGATCAGGTTCCGGAGGGCCAGGAGCGTGTTCGCGACCGGCTTCTCCGCGATGCGTCGCATGAACCACGGGTACCAGTAGGGGCCGTACGCGATCAACGTCCGCACGG
>CAZDXK010000151.1:0-4906 GCA_964509215.1 uncultured Actinomycetes bacterium
CCGCAAGGAGGTCCTGGTCTCTCGCGGCGAGCTGATCGAGATCGGCGGCGAGTTCCGCATCCCGGACATCATGGCGGCGTCCGGTGCGAAACTCGTCGAGGTCGGCACCACGAACCGCACGCGAACGAGCGACTACCGCTCCGCGATCACCGATCGGACCGGCGCGATCCTCAAGGTCCATCCCAGCAACTACCGGGTGGTCGGCTTCACCGCGTCGCCGCCCACGAAGGACCTGGCCGTGGTCGCTGCCAAGCGCGGCGTGCCGTTCATCTTCGATGTCGGCTCCGGGCTGTTGCGCCACGAGCAGGGGATGCCGCCCGACGAGCCGTCCGTGACCGAGGCGCTGGCCGAGGGCGCCGACCTCGTGACGTGCTCGGGCGACAAGCTGCTCGGCGGGCCGCAGGCGGGGATCATCGTGGGCCGAGCCGACGTCGTGGCGAAGCTGCGGACGCACCCCATCGCGCGTGCCGTCCGCGTCGACAAGTTGCAGATCGCGGCGCTGGAGGCGGTCCTCGCGATGCATGCCTCCGGTCGGGAGGGCGAGCTGCCCGTCCGTCGGATGCTCCTCGAGTCGATGGACGACCTGTCGAAGCGCGCTCACCGGCTGGCGCGATCGCTCGACGGCGACCTGGAGGGCGCGCACGTCCGAAAGACGCAGTCCGTGGTTGGAGGCGGCTCGATGCCCGGCACGTCGATGCCCTCGTGGGGCGTGGCCGTGAAGACGGCGGATCCGGCGGTGTTCGCAGCCCGGCTGCGCGTCGGCAGCCCGTCGGTGTTCTGTCGGATCGAGCCCGACGCGGCCGTCTTCGACGTGCGGACCGTGTTCCCCGATCAGCTCCCCGACCTCACGCGCGCGATCCAGTACGCCCTCGAGGGCGACGACTTCGACGAGGACTGACACCGCATTGCCGGGCGAGCTCCGCGTGGTGGCGACGGCCGGCCACGTCGATCACGGCAAGTCGTCGCTGATCGTCCGCCTGACCGGGATCGACCCGGACCGATGGGCTGAGGAGAAGCGTCGCGGACTCACGATCGACCTCGGGTACGCGTGGTGCTCGCTCCCTTCCGGCCGTGAGATCGGCTTCGTGGACGTTCCCGGCCACGAACGCTTCATCGGCAACATGCTCGCGGGCGTGGGACCCGTGCGGCTGGTGCTCTTCGTCGTTGCGGCCGACGAAGGATGGAAGCCGCAGTCCGAGGAGCACCTGCAGATCCTCGAGGTACTCGGTGTTCGCGGTGGGGTGATCGCCCTCACGAAGCGCGACCTGGTCGACGACGAGACGCTCGACCTGGCGACGGAAGAGATCCGTGAACGGGTGGCCGGCACCGGACTCGCGAGCGCGCCCATCGTCCCGGTGTCCTCGGAGACCGGGGAGGGCATCGACGCGCTCACGACCGCCCTGGACGCGATGCTCGACGGCGCGGGACCGGCGGAGGACGCGCGCGCCCGGCTGCACGTCGATCGGGTGTTCACGATCAAGGGGGCCGGCACCGTTGTGACGGGAACCCTTGCCGGCGGATGCATCCGCGTCGGGGACGAGGTCGAGCTGTATCCGACCGGCGTGCGGGCGCGCATCCGTTCGCTGCAGACCCACAAGCAGGCGGAGGAACGCGCGTGTCCCGTATCCCGCGTGGCGGCGAACCTGGTGGGCATCGAGCGGGACCGGCTCGGCAGGGGCGACGTGCTCGCGATCCCGGGGGCGTGGCGACCCACCCGCGTGTTCGAGGCCCGACTGCGACCCATACGTGGGATCACTCGCGCCGTCACCACGCGTGGCGCCTTCAAGCTCCATGTGGGCTCAGCGGAGGTCGACGCCCGCCTGCGTCTCTACGGCACCACGAAGCTCGAGGCCGATGGCGAAGCGTTCGTACGGATCACGGCGTCGGCTCCCGTGGTCCTGGACGTGGGCGACCGGTTCGTGCTGCGCGAAACAGGTCGCGGGGAGACGGTCGCGGGGGGCGACGTGCTCGACGCCGGCCCCCCGGCGAAGGCCGGCCCGGATCCCGTCACCCGGTTGGCCGCCCGAGCGTCGGCGTCGCGTGACGATCTCCCCGCGCTACTGGTCGAAGAACGCGGCGCGATCCGCGCCGCGTTCGTGTTCGGTCTCACCGGCTCACGCGCAGCGGGCGGCATCGCGGTCGGAGAGTGGCTCGTCTCTGACGCCATCCGCTCATCAGTGGAGGCATCCCTGGTCGAGACGCTCGCCGCGTATCACGCCGAACACCCGCTGGACGCCGGCGCCGGTCTGACGCTCGCGCGCCGCGCGGTCACCACGGTCCTTCGAACCGCGCGCGCCCCGGCCGACACTGCGCTCGCCGATGCGCTCCTCAACGACCTGACCGATCGCGGCGTCACCGCGCAGGAGGCGACGACGATCCGCCTGGCATCGCACCAGGTCGCGCTCCGGGAGCGCTCGGCCGACGTCGACCGGCTGCTCGCCGCGATCTCCGGCGAGCGCGAGGCGACGCCGCCCACCGTCAAGGAGCTGGTCGCGACCGGCGTCGCTCGCGACGTGATCGACGCCGCGGCGCGGGGAGGTCTCGTCGTTCGTCTGACCTCCGACCTGGTCGTGACACCTGAGCTGGTGGCACGCGCCGAGGCGACGATCCGCGCCGCCGGCGAGGCCGGCATCACCGTGAGCGCCCTGCGAGAGTCCTTGGGCACCAGCCGGAAGTACGCCATACCGCTCATGGAGTGGTTCGACCAGCGCGGCGTGACGCGGCGAGAGGGAGACGTTCGATTCCCACGCGGATAGCCGTGTGGCGAGCTCAGCTCGACGCGACGGTTTCCACCTCTGCGGTGACAACCACCTCGATGCACCCACCGAGCGGAAGGGACGACATCCCGATCGCGGCCCGGGCGTGCTTCCCCTCCTCGCCGAGCACGGCGACGAAGAGCTCGCTCACTCCGTTCGCCACCTTGGGATGGTCGCCGAAGCCCGGGGTCGAGGCGACGTACACCGTCACCTGCACGATGCGTCGGAGCCGGTCGAACGAACCGAGCTCCGCCCGGAGCGCCGAGAGCGCCTGGAGCGCCGCACGTCGGCCACCTTCGTAGCCCTGTTCCACCGAGACCTCGCCGCCGAGCAGCCCCGGATGCATCACCTGTCCATCGACGATCGGCACCTGCCCCGCGACGAACGCCAACGCGCCGGATACGACCACGGGCACGTAGGCGGCGACCGGCTTCGTGGGCGGAGGAAGCTCGAGGCCCTGGTCGGCGATGCGTTGAAGGACGTCCGCGTCGTTCACGCCGCGCATCCTCCCACGAACGGGGGTCAGACCGCTTGGACCGCTCTCATGCGAAGGAGGGTCCGGCGTTCCATCTCGTTCAGTCCTCCCCAGATCCCGTGGCCCTCGCGAACCTCCAGGGAGTACTCACGGCATTCGTCGAGCACGGGGCAGGTCCGGCAGATCGCCTTCGCCACCGCCTCGCGGGCGTCCTTCTCCCGGCGCTTCTCGAAGTAGCTCGGGGCGTAGAAGAAGGAAGAGTCCTCACCGCGACATGCCGCGTGGAGCTGCCAGCCACTCGTCCAACCGTCGATCACGACATCTCGGCCGGAAGGCCGTCCCTCCCACGTCCGCGCCTCGGGCCCGCACGGGCCGCTCACCTTGTCTTTCGTAAGTCGGACCCGATGGGATTCACGCGGACCGGGAGATCGCGGAAAATGGGTTCAGCGGTCGGCCGGTTGGACCGGGGCGTCGAGAGGATGGCCCGTTCCAGGCTCGGCCTCCACCCGCAGGACCAGGCCGTCCACACCCCGCACCCGCACCGCGGTCCCTGACGCGATATCGCCTCCGGTCGACCTGCCGCGCCAGACGGCGCCCTTCACGTAGACCGGCCCGTCCGGTGCGAGCGTAGACCGGGCCTCACCCACCAGGCCGATCAAGCCGCGCTGCGCGTTCACGATCCGGTCCCGGGACTGGATCGCCACGGTGAGCGCGAACCCGTAGTAGAGGGCGCTGGCTACGACCGCGCCCCCGATCAGCCACGGCGAGATCTGCATGGGAGCCGCCATCCCGCGCCAGGCCAGGATGGACCCCGCCCCGAACGCGAGGAGCCCCGCCGCGGTCAAGGGGCCCAGCTCCCGCGCCCGTACGTCCAGGACCATGAGCCCGATCCCGCCGATGAGCAGCGCCAGACCGAGCCAGCTCACCGGGACGACGGTGAGCCCGTAGAGGCCGAGCCCGAGCATCCCGAGCCCCGCGAAGCCGGCGAAGCCGAAGCCCGGCTGCGTCAACTCGAACGCGAGCGCCGCGAGCGCCAGGACGAGTAGGAGATACACCATCGAGGGGGACGCGACGCCGTGCAGCACCCGGTTGATGGGTCCGAGGTTCTCGAAGCGGATGTCCACCGTGCCCTCGTCGGCCTCCTGCTCGGTCGTCGCGATCCGGGTCTGCAGCACGACCGGACCGGCAGGTGTGAGGACCGTCCGGCCGTCGATCCGACCCAGCAGGTCGGGGATCGACGTGGCCGCGACCTGCGCGATATCGCGATGTCGGGCCTCCGCGGCCGTGAGCGGCCGGTCGTTCCAGTTGATGTCGGTTTGCTTGTCGCGCGCCTGGATCCACCCAGCGATGGTGTCGAGGAGCCCCGATGGCCGGCCGGCCGGGCGAGCGAGGTCGATCGGGTAGAGCGGCCCCGTCTGGCTCCCCGGCGATACCCCCGCCAGCGAGGACGCGTACATGAGCAACAACCCGGCTCCGCTCGCGCGGGCGGGCGCGGGCCCTACCCAGGCGATCACCGGGACGCCGAGCTCAGCCACACGCTCGGCGAACGCCACTCCGTCCTCGTCGAGCGTTCCCGCCGTGTCGATCTGCAGGACGACGACCGCGCCCTCCTCCTCGGCGGCGTCCAGACGGTCGTTCAGATAGCCGAGCAGGGGCCGGTCGATCGCCCCCTCGA
>CAZDXK010000152.1:0-4867 GCA_964509215.1 uncultured Actinomycetes bacterium
TGACGTTCTGGTGCTGGCGGATCGCTTCGGCGATCTGCTCGCCCACCTTGTAGAACGGATGGAGCGACGTCATGGGATCCTGGAAGATCATCGAGATCTTCGCGCCACGGATGTTCCGCATCTCGTCGGCTGGGAGCTTCAGCAGATCCACGCCTCGGAACAGCACCTCACCGGAGATCTCAGCGTATCTCGCATCGGTGAGTCCCATGACGGTGAGTGAGCTCACGCTCTTGCCCGAGCCCGACTCGCCCACGATGCCGAGCGTCTCTCCCGGTTCGATGCTGTACGACACGCCGTCGACGGCCTTCACGATGCCGTCGTCGGTCTTGAAGTGCACCTTCATGTCCTTGACCTCGAGCAGCGGGTCGGCCACTACGTGTACCTCACTCTCGGGTCGAGGAACGCATAGACGATGTCCACCACCAGGTTGGCCACCGCGATGAACATGGCCCCCAGGATGGTGACCCCCATCACCTGCGGGAAGTCCTGGGTCCCGATGGCCTTCACGGCGTACTGGCCGATGCCGGGGAGCCCGAAGAGCGTTTCGGTGATGAACGCCCCGCCCAGCAGACCGCCGAGGTCGAGCCCGAGCATGGTGACCACCGGTGTGAGCGCTCCGCGCAGCCCGTGCTTGAAGATGACTCGGCGCTCCGGGAGGCCCTTCGCGCGGGCCGTGCGGATGTAGTCCTCGCTCATCGTCTCGATCAGGTTGCCGCGGACCATGCGCGCGTAGAACGCGGCGGACGTCACCGACAGCGTGATCCACGGCAGGATGAACTTGCCCTGCGCGATCGATTCCCAGATGTTCGAACCGATCTCCAGCCCGGACGACGGCGCGAGTTCGAGCTTGAACCAGAGGAAGTACAGCAGGAGCTGCCCAAGCCAGAAGACCGGCATCGAGACGCCCACCAGTGCGAACAGCATGCCGGCCCGGTCCCAGAACGAACCCCGTTTGATGCCCGATACGATGCCGATGGGGAGGCCGAGGGAGAGCCACAGGAGCGCGGCGCCCACCGCCAGCGTCACCGTGACCGGCAGGCGACGGTAGATCTCCTCCTTGACCGGGACGAAGTTGCCGTACGAGTAGTAGACATCTTCCGACAGGAACAAGCCCGGCCACGGGATGAGACCCTTGGCGAACCTGCCGTACTGCACGTAGAGCGGCTTGTCCAGGCCGAACGCCTTGCGGGCCGCCTCGATCTGCTCGGGGGTCGTGGTACGGCCCACCGCGCGCCGCGCTGGGTCTCCGGCCGGGAGCTTCACGAAGATGAGGAACGTGAGCAGGGAGACCACGAAGAGCACCAAGACCATGAAGAGCGCCCGTCGGATCAGGTATCTGCCCACCCGCTACACCTCCTTCGTCACCAGCGCTTCGTGGTGCGGGCACGACGGGAAGGGGCCGCCTGCCGCGACCCCTTCCCCATCGTGCCCTTCACTGCACTTCTGAGTGGACCTCCTTGTTCAGCCCTTGTCCGCCACGGCCATCTGATCGAACGCGGCCAGACCGGCGAACTGGTCGAACGAGTAGTTGATGACGTTGTCCGAGATGATGTCCACGCTGTTGTCGAAGAGATACGGCGCGAACGGCACGACCTCCTCCATGAGGTACGTGTCGAAGTCCGCCCAGCACTGGAACAGCGCGTCTCCGGTCGCCTCGCCGCAGGCGTCGATCATGTCATCGACGCTGGGTGCCGACGTTACCGTCGTGTATCCCCAGTCACTGATCTGCTTCGCGCTGGCGCCCAAGCCGTTGTAGTTGCAGCAGCTCGGATAGAGGCTCTCGTTGCCGAAGAGCGGGCTGGCGAACGTGAACCCGGCCGGATAGTCCTTACCCCATGCGGCGCCTAGGCAGATGCCGAACTTCGTGGCGAGATCGACGCACTTGTTGTACATCGTCGTGCGCTCGAGCTGCTTGATGTCGAAGGACATCCCGAGCTGCTCCACGATCGGCTCGATCAGCGCCGCCTGCTTCGGGTAGGGATCTTCGCTGTCGGTCACTGCCAGGATGTCCGTGCACTCGGGCGCGTCGCACACCCCGTCCTGGTCGGTGTCGTACTTCGAAAGGGCCATCTCCTCCTTGGCCTTCTCGATGTCTCCCGCGCCGTTCGGCGTGGCATACGGGTCGTAGTCCTTGAGGATGTTGTTCTGGAGGCTGTTGACCATGATGTGTCCGGCGATCTCGCCGGTCGTCGCACCGCCTCGGAGCTGACGCATCCCGTCCTTGTCCAACGCCCAGCTGAACGCCTTCCGCACGTGGATGTCGTCGAACGGCGCCACGAGGAAGTTGAACGAGATGTACCTGAGCGCGTCGGACGGGTAGACATTGATCTTGCTCTGAAGATCGGGGTTCGTCGTGTACTCCCGGATGGTATCCGGCGGCACTGCGCCGTCCACGACGAAGTCCAGATCGTTCGACTTGATCTTGTTGTAGAGGTCGTCGTTGTCGCCGCCGATCGCCACCTCGATGCGGTCGGGATACGCAAGTCGCAGGTCGTCGGTCGCCGCGTCCCAGCCCGGGTTGCGGACGAGCACGATCGAACGGCCCGGGGTGTAGCCCGAAACCTCCGACTGATCGCTGGGGGGAACCGAGAAGTCGAGCTGGTCGGCACCCTCGAACTGGTACGGGCCGGTCGCCACCAGGAAACGCCCGTAGTTCTTGTCGTGCCCCTGGGCGGCACCCAGTCGGGCATCGCCGTTGGGCGGGATCGGTGCGGCCGCCGGCATGGCCAGGCGGTAGCTCAGGTCGGCCGTCGGAGCGGTGACCTCGATCTGCAGCGTGCTGGCGTCGGGAGCAGAGAGACCCGAGATCGAGTCGGCGTCGCCAGACCCGAACTCGTCGAACCCCTTGATGACGCTGTAGTAGAACGAGTAGCCACCGACGTTCGCCTTGGAGTTGGCCGTCCGCTCGAGCGCGCGGATGAAGTCTTGCGCGGTGACCTCGACATCGGTGAACGGGTCGCCGTAGTGGACCCCCGGCTTGATCTGGTACGTCCACGTGAGCTGGTCGTCCGACACTGTCGGCTCGGCGGCCGCGAGGTCGGGGAAGAGCTCCGTGCCGCCGTCGGCGGTCGGCACGCCCTTGTAGTTCAGCAGCGTGCGGAGCAAGCAGCAGCGCATGTACTCCCACGTGACGCTGTAGTACTCCTTCTGTGGATCGAACGCCGCGGATACGTCGCCCAGCATCGCCATACGGAGCGTGCCACCTGAGAGATCGGTGCCGGGCGATTGAGATTCGCTCGCCCCGCCACCCCCTCCTCCGCTATCGCCGCCACAGGCGGCCGCTACGATGCCGAGGACCGCCACGACGGCGACCATCTTCAATGTTCGTTTCAACGGTACCCCCCTTCTCGATGGTGCTTCGTTCCCTATGAACGTCATTTGATCCTGCCCCGTACCCGACCCTTCTCCCTTCGCCCCGGTTCCTTCACTGGATACGGTCAGGCGGACGTCCGGGGATCGAGGGCGTCGCGGAGACCGTCGCCGACGAGGTTGAAGGCGAGGGTCGTCATGAAGAGCGCGAGACCGGGGAAGATCATGAGCCAGGCCGCGTATCGGAACGTGTCCCCGGCTCCGGAGAGCATGGCACCCCAGGAGGGCGTCGAGTCGGGGACCCCCACACCGAGGTACGACAAGCCGGCCTCGAACAGGATGTTGCTGGGGATGATCAACGTGGTGAACACGATGATCGGCGCGGCCACGTTCGGCAGGATCTCGCGCATGATGATCCGCCGGTTCGACGAACCGAGCGATCGCGACGCCTCGATGAATTCCTTCTCACGGAGGGAGAGCACCTGGCCGCGGATGATGCGAGCGATGTACGGCCAGCTGAAGAGGCCGATGATGAGGCTCACCAGCATCAGGCCCGGTCTGATCAATCCCCCCAGGCACCCCTCGGCACTCGCCCCGCACGCGGATGCCAGTCCGAGGGCGAGCAGCAGGATCGGCAGCGACAGCACGACGTCGGTGGCCCGCGAGATCAACGTGTCGATCTTTCCCCGATAGAACCCGGCGATCATGCCGAGGATCACGCCGATCACGAGCGCCATGCCCGTGGCGAAGAACGCGATGACGAGCGACGTCCGCGCCCCGTACAGCACCCTGACGAAGAGGTCGCGCCCGGTCTGGTCGACGCCGAACCAGTACGCCTTGCTAGGACCCGATGGCAGGCCGAAGTCGTCGAGCGCGCGGAGGTTCACATCGTTGGGTCCGTGGTGCACGATCTTGGCGAAGAGCGGGGCCGTGATCGCCAGGATGAGCATGATGATGACGACCACGATGCCGGCGATAGCCCAGCGGTCTCTCCTGAATTGGCGCCAGAAGATCTCCCACGGGGAGCGGCCGACGACATCTCGTGGCGCGCTCGCATCTGGAGACGGCGATGCCCCCGTCGGGTCGACGGGCTCTTCGGTTACGAGGTCGCCCCCGAGGTCCCGCGGCGTTTTCATACCAGGGTTCGCATGTTAGGAGCATCCCCCCTGCTCGGCAATCCGGCGGGGGATGCAACGGCAGGAAACCGCAACCTGCACGAACGCTCCGTCAGGAGCCCATGAGAGAGGTGAGCCGCGGCAAGATATCGATACCTCGCAGCCGCCCGAGGGCTCCATCGGCGCTCACTCGCTCGCCGAACGCCGCGGAGCCGTCTGACTGCACGCCGCCGCCGCTCACCAGCAACGGGACAGGGTCGGCCGTGTGCGCCTTGCGCACGCACGACGTGGAGTGGTCGGCCGTGACCGCGACGATCGTGGACGAGAGGTCGATCGACCGAAGCGCTTCGGAGAAGAACCCGGCGTCGATGGCGGCGATCACATCCCTTTTGTCTTCGGCACGACCGTCGTGCGCCGGCACGTCGGGTCCCTTGATGTGGACG
>CAZDXK010000153.1:0-4824 GCA_964509215.1 uncultured Actinomycetes bacterium
CCACACGCACGCGGGCAGCCTCGCTGGAGCCACTCAGGACACGGTTAGACTCAACGGGTGCCGAGAGGAAGGCGTGCCCACGTTGCGGACGCCCGTCGCGGCGGGTCCAACGGGATCGGCCTCGGGATAGCGGGCATCATCGTTGCGTTCTTCGCGATGCTGCCGTTCGTCTTCATCGTGGCGTTGTATCTGTTCCTGACGATCTATGCGATCGTGCGCGCGATCGGACCCGGAGCCGGCGAGAACCCAGTCACGATCGTCGTCGGGTTCGTGCTGATCACGTCCGTGTTCGCGATCCTGCTCGGCGTAGCGATCCATCTCATCGGCCGCTCGCTCGCACCGAAGAGACTGCGCGCGAAGACCTGAACCCACGCCCGTCGGATGCTACGGGTGCCCTGACCGGTGTGTTTGCACGCTCGGCGGCCGGTCGATAGGCTTCCAGAGCATGACCAACCTTCGACGGTTGGTGCGTGTGATCGCAGGTTCCCTCGTGTTGGCGCTCATACTCACCATTCCCGCCCAGGCCGCGACCGCCGGTGGTCGATCCCAGAGGTTCCAGAGCGAGATGCTGCGCCTGGTGAACCAAACGCGTAACGCACACGACCTTCAGACCGTTCAGCTGAACCAACATCTTTCCCGGAAGGCATGGCGTCATAGCGTCGCGATGGCACGGCGCTACGTGTTGTTCCACACGTCGAACCTCTGGGACCTCGTGCGGCCGTACGACGCAAGGACGTGGGGCGAGAACCTCGCCTACGCGGATACGCTCCGCCGGGTGGAGCAGCTGTGGATGCAGAGCTATCACCACCGGATCAACCTCCTCAACCCCGCGTTCCGCTCCGCAGGGATCGGCGTCGTCCGGATGGACGGGTGGCTCTGGGTTACCTTGCAGCTCTACGGCTAGCATCCTGGGTCCCGAAGCGCTCAAGGCGGTAGGCTCCGCCCGACATGACCAACCTCCGAACCGGGCCGCGCCTTGGGGCGAGCTTGGTGTTGCTCGCGCTCGTCGGCGCCGCTTTCGTCGCCCCGTCCGTGCATGCCGGCGTAAGGAGCGCTCCACGATCGACCGCGGACGAGCTCCGGCGACGGATGCTGACACTGGTGAACCGGTCGCGTGAGCTCCGAGGGCTGCCGCAGTTGCGCGTGCACGCTCACCTCAGCAGGGAGGCTCTGCGACACTCCAGACGCATGGCGAGGACCGGGACGATCTCACATACGCCGAACCTCGCCGACCTGGTCCGCGAGGCCGGCGGATCGGTGTTCGGAGAGGACCTGGGCAAAGGTCGGGGCCTTCGGGGGATCCGAGACGCGTGGCTCCGAGGGGCAGACACGCGACGGATCATGCTCGACCCGCGGTTCCGCCACGTGGGGCTCGGCGTGATCCTCGTCGACAGCTTCTACTGGGTCACGCTTCAAGCCTTCGACTAGACCGGCCGTCGACTATCCCAGCAGCGTGCGTACCTGTCTCAGGGCAACGGTCAACTGCGCCAGGTCGGTGACCCCTTCGACCGACAGGTTACGGACGAAGCGCTGCAGGCGTTCTTCGGCCTCGGCACGCCGGACGAAGAATGCCTCGACCGCCTCGTCCACCGCCATCTCGGGCGCTTCGGCGATCATCTTCTCGACGAGCTGGCGTCGAACCAGGAACAGATCATCCTCCATCGACTGAGCCGCCCATCGCTGCCAATGGGTGCCGACCGGCAACGATTCCAGGCGGTGCTCGAGCCAGTCGAGACCGATCCTCTCCCCCACCATGAAGAACGCCCGGGCTACCTGCATCACCTCCCAACCAGTCGCATGGGCCACGGCGATGATGTCGGGACCGTGAACCAACTCGCCCTGGAACGCGTGCCGGCGGGCGATGTCCTGCGGAACCCCTTCCGCCACCAGCCGCCGAACGTCGAGTTCGTGCTCCTCGCGCCACGGCTCCGGGCCGATCTGCCATATCAGCGACGACAATTCGGCGAACGACGTGCGCTGATCGTCGATCGCCTCCGACAGTCGCTCGCCGTGCGTCTGAACCAGGTACCAACGTGACGCGGTCTCCACCAGGTAGTCAACGCCTCGCATCAGCTCGGCCTGCACGGGCGGGTCGATCACGCTATCCAGCGCCTCGATCGTCTCCCAGCGCTCGACCGCACCGGTGACGTCGCGCGCGATCCGATAGGCGCGTACCACCTCGGCCGGGTGAGAACCGGTCTCCGTCACCATCCTGGAGACGAACGTGATCCCTGCCGAGTTCACGACGTCGTTGGCCACGATCGTGGCGATCAGCTCGCGCTTCAATGGGTGCTCGGGGATCAGATGGCCGAAGCGTTCGACGATGGCAAGGGGGAAGTACCGTCGCAGGTCGCTCTGCTCCAGGTATTCATGATCCGGCAGATCGGACTTGAGGAGCTCGGCGGCGATCGACCGCTTCGCGTACGCGAGCAGCACCGCGAGCTCGGGGCGCACCATGCCATGGCCGTTCGAACGCCGGTCCAGCATCTCCTCGGAGCTGGGAAGGAACTCCACCTCGCGTTCCAGCTCGCCGTCAGCGACGAGCTGTTGCATCAGATCCTCGTACGCGTCGTTTCGCTCGACCGAGAAGTCGAGCTCCTGCGAGAGGATCTGCGCCTGCAGGTAGTTGTCGTATAGGACATGCTCCACCACGTCGGGCGCGCACGATTGGAGCAGGTCGTTCCGCTCCTCCAGCGAAAGCTCACCCCGCGACGTGGCGAGCCCCAACAGGATCTTCCAGTTCACCTCGTGGTCGGATGTGTCCACCCCGGCCGAGTTATCGATGAAGTCCGTGTTGATCCGGCCACCCCCCAGCGCATACTCGATCCTTCCAAGCTGTGTGAACCCGAGGTTGCCGCCCTCACCCACGACCCGGGCGCGCACGTCGTTGCCGTTGATCCGCACCGAGTCGTTCGCGCGGTCGCCCACATCCCCGTTCGACTCCTTGGTCGACTTCACGTAGGTGCCGATGCCACCGTTCCACAACAGATCCACGGGCGCCTTCAGGATGGCCTTGATCAGGTCGTTCGGCGTCATGTCCTCGGGTGCGTCGTCGGGGATGCCGATCGCCCCGCGCACCTGGGGCGACGGTGTGACGCTCTTCGCCTTGCGATCGAAGATGTCACCGGTGGGCGACACCTTCGTTCGGTCGTAGTCGTTCCACGACGAGCCAGGCACGTCGAACAGTCGACGGCGCTCTTCGAAGCTGACCCTCGGATCCGGATGCGGATCGACGAACACGTGCCGGTGGTCGAACGCCGCCACGAGCTTGATGAACGGAGACAGGAGCATCCCGTTTCCGAACACATCGCCCGACATGTCACCGATGCCGACCACGGTGAACGGGGTCGACATGATATCGATCCCCAATTCCCGGAAGTGCCGCTTCGCCGACTCCCAAGCACCCCGCGCGGTGATCGCGAGCGCCTTGTGGTCGAAGCCGGCGCTGCCTCCCGACGCGAACGCGTCGCCCAGCCAGTAGCCGTACTCGGCGGCGACGCTGTTCGCCGTGTCGGAGAACGTCGCCGTGCCCTTGTCGGCGGCCACGACCAGGTAGGTGTCGTCTCCGTCGAGCACCCGTACCCGTTCGGGATGCACGACATGCCCCCGATCGAGGTTGTCGGTGATGTCGAGCAGTCCGCGCATGAACGTCACGTACTGCTTGATGACCTCCGCCTTCAACAACTCAGGCGTGAGCGGATTCCGCTTCAGGATGAAGCCGCCCTTCGAGCCGTCCGGAACGATGATGGCGTTCTTGACCATCTGCGCCTTCATCAGGCCCAGGACCTCGGTGCGGTAGTCCTCTCTGCGGTCCGACCAGCGGATACCTCCCCGCGCGACCATGCCACCGCGAAGGTGGATCGCCTCCGTCTCGGCCGAGTACACGAAGACCTCGAAGAGCGGGAACGGCTTCGGCATCTCGGGCACCGCCTCGGATCGCAACTTGAACGACAGAGACTCTCGGACGGGCCGATACGCGTTCGTTCTCACGCTTGCCTGGATCGTCCCGAGCATGTGACGGAGGATCTGATCCTGGTCGAGCGATACGACCTGGCGCAGGTCCTGCAGGATGTCCCTGCGGACCGCCTCCATCTCTTCCTCGGTCGCCGCACGGTCGGGATCGAAGCAGGTCTCGAAGTACGCGACGAGCTTCGATGCGATCACCGGGTTGTCGGCGAGGGCGTCGTTGCGGTATTCCTCGGTGAACCGCGTGGAGATGCGCTGGCGATACTTCCGGTACGCGCGAAGGATGCCCACCTGCTCCCACGTGAGCCCGCCCGCCACGACCAGGCGGTTCAGCGAGTCGGACTCGGCCTGGCCACGCCACACGGCAACGATAGTGGCCTCCACCCGCGTGGAGCTGTGCTCAAGATCGAGCACGGCACCGCGCGAGTCGAGAACGCCGAAGTCGTGGATGTAGACCTTGCCTTCGCCGAGCAATCCGGTCGGCACCTCCTCGACGACACGGAGCCCGAGCGCCTCGAGGATCGGCATGAACGCCGAGAGATCGACCTTGCCGCCGGTCTTGTACAGCTTCACGCGCGTGAGGCGCTCCCCGGTGCTTTCGTTCCCGAGGCCGACGACGAATCCCTCCTCGTTCTGCTCCAGCACGTCGAGCTTGAGGACGTCGTCGACGATCAGATCCCAGTCGCGGTTCGACTTGTAGTAGTCGGGGAATCGAGCCGCGTACCGATCGGCGAGCCCCGATCCGCGATCAGGGCCCACGCGAGCGAACAACGCATCCCTGAGGTCGTCGTCCCACGTGCGCGCGAGCCGTTCGACCTCCTGCTCGAGCTCCTCGTAGGGGACCTCGGGGATCTGAAC
>CAZDXK010000154.1:0-4820 GCA_964509215.1 uncultured Actinomycetes bacterium
GCGCGATCCAGTCGCACCGGTTGATCCCCGCGAAGATGTTCACCAGGATCGCGCGCACGTTCGGGTCCTTCAAGACGATGTGGAACGCGTTCGCGATCTTCTCGGGGCTGGCGCCGCCGCCGACGTCGAGGAAGTTCGCCGGGCGCCCGCCATGGTGAACGATCGCGTCCATGGTGCCCATCGCCAGGCCGGCGCCGTTCACGATGCAGCCGACGGTGCCGTCGAGCGCGATGTAGTTGAGGCCGTGCCCCGTGGCCTCGACCTCCTTCGGATCTTCCTCGTCGAAGTCCCGGAGCTCGACGATATCGCCCTGGCGGAACAGCGCGTTGTCGTCGAAGCTCATCTTGCAGTCGAGCGCCACGAGCTCGCCGTCCTCGGCCTCGATGAACGGGTTGATCTCGAGAAGCAGGCAGTCGGTGTCCCGGAACAGGCGGTAGATGCGCTTCAGCAGCCGCGTGAACGAGGTGGTCCGGTTGCCCAGGCCGATCGCGTCGGCGACCTTGCGGCACTGGAAGTCGAGGAGCCCGACCCCCGGATCGACGTACTCGGTGTGGATCGCGTCGGGGTCGCGGGCGGCCACGTCTTCGATGTCCACGCCCCCTTCGGCGCTCGAGATCACGGCCACGCGCTGCGAGTCGCGGTCGACGAAGAGCGAGAGGTAGAACTCGCGCTCGATCCGCGAGGCGCGTTCGACCAGCAGCCGGCTGACATGCTGTCCCTGCGGGCCGGTCTGGGGCGTGACGAGCGTGGAGCCGAGCATCTGGTCCGCGATCTCGGCGGTCTCTTCGGGCGTGGTGGCGATCCGTACGCCGCCGGCCTTGCCGCGGCCGCCGGCGTGGATCTGCGCCTTCACGACCCACCGGCTTCCGCCGAGGTCCTCGGCGACGCGTGAGGCCGCCTTCGCCGTGTACACGACCTCTCCGCGCGGGGTCGTGATGCGGTAGGAACGAAGCAGCGCTTTCGCCTGGTACTCGTGGATGTTCATCGCGCCTCGATCTGGTCGACCTTCGCGATGAGTTGCTCGGCCATGCGGATCGAGGCGGCGTCGATCAGCCGGCCATCGAGCGCGACGGCGCCTTTGCCGTCCTTCGCCGCCTGCTCCATCGCCTCCAGGATGCGCCGGGCCTTCTCGACCTCGGCGTTCGACGGCGTGAAGACATCGTTCGCGAGCGCCACCTGCGAGGGGTGGATCGCCCATTTGCCCTCACATCCCAGCGCGGCGGCGCGTCGCGCCGCCGCGCGGAACCCCTCGGCATCCTCGAAGTCCCCGAACGGTCCGTCGATCGGGCGCAATCCTTCAGCGCGGCACGCCGCCACGATCCGCGAGATGCCGAAGTGCCACTGGTCGCCCCAGTGGAGCGCTCGTTCGCCGTCCGCGCCGGGATCCGTCAGCACCGCGTAGTCGGGGTTGGCGCCGCCGATGTTCGTGGTGCGCGCCCGGACGCTCGCGGCGTAGTCCGCCACGCCGAACACCATGGCCTCCAAGCGATCCGGACGGGCGCGCGAGATCGCCTCGACGTTCGCCATGCCCTTTGCGGTCTCGATCAGGATATGGATGCCGATCCGCCCGGCCGGCCAGCCGTTCCGCTGTTCGATCTGATCCAGCAGCGTCGCGACGAACTCGACGTCCGACGGTGAGCCGACCTTCGGGACCAGGACCGTGTCGAGCACCTCGCCAGCCTGCTCGACGACCTCCACGACGTCGCGGTAGCACCAATGGGTGTCCAGGCCGTTCACGCGGACGCTCACCGCGCATCGCGTCCAGTCCTGGCCCAGGAGCGCGTCGATCACGTTGGCGCGTGCTTGCTCCTTGTCGTCGGGCGCGACAGCGTCCTCGAGGTCGAGGAAGACGACGTCGGCGCCGAGCGTTGGCGCCTTGGCCATCGCCCTGACGTTCGTGCCGGGGACGGCGAGCTCGCTGCGGTGCGGCCGGTCCTTGCGAGCCATGCGCCTAGCGTGGCAGGACGGCGTCGAACGCGTCGATGACCCGATCGGCGGTCTCTCGGTTCGCGTTCACGCCCATCAGGCCGACGCGCCAGATCGGCGGCGCGGTCGGTCCGAGCCCACCGCCCACCTCGATCCCGAACTCCCGGAGGATCCGGGTCTGGATCTCCTTCCCGTCGACGCCTTCGGGCACATCGATCGCCGACAGCTCCCAGAGCTGGTGGTCGGGGTCCGATAGGAAGGTGTAGCCACGGTCGCGCATCTCCATCTGGAAGTACTGGCCGGCGTCCTCGTGCCGGGCCCAGCGCGCCTCGAGCCCTTCCTCGAGTGCGAGCCGGATCCCTTCGTAGAGCGCGTAGTACTGCAGGATCGGCATCGTGTGGTGGTACGTGATCGGCCGGTCGATCCAGTACTTGCGCAGTCCCTCGATGTCGAACGAGAACGACACCGGCGCCTTGCGATCCGCCATCCGCTCCACGGCGCGCGGGGAGAGGCTGAACGGCGAGAGACCCGGGGGGCAGCCGAGCGACTTCTGCGAGCAGGAGTACGCGTAGTCGATCCCCCAGGCGGCGGGGGAGACTTCCTCGCCGCCGAGCGACGTCACGCAGTCCGCCAGCAGGAGCGCGTCGTCGGCACCGCTGCCGGAGATCACCGGACCGAGATCCTGCACCGGGTAGCGGACGCCGGTCGACGTCTCCGCGTGGACCACGCCGATCAGCTTGGTGTCGGGATGCTTCGAGAGCACGTCGGCCACCTGGTCGAGCGGCACGATCTGTCCGAGCGGCGCGGTCAGCTCGATCAGATCGGTACCGGCGCGACGCGCCATCTCGGCGATCCGCGCGCCGAAGAACCCCGAGTGGATCACCAGCACGGTGTCGCCCGGCTCCACGAGGTTCGCGATGCCCGCCTCCATGCCGGAGGTGCCGCTGGCGCTCAAACAGAGCGAGAGCCCGTCGGGGCGGCGCCAGAGGGCCTTGAGCCCCTCCACCAGGTCCAGCAGGAGATCCCAGAAATCGGGGTCGAGGTGCCCGTTGATCGGCAGCTGCAGGGCCTCGAGGACCTTGGGATGCACGTTCGAAGGGCCGGGCCCGCACAGCAGGCGGTCGCCCGGATGGATCGAAGGGATGGTGGTCGCGAGATCGGCCATCGACGGACTCCTTCTTCCTCGAAGAACGCTGGAGCGACCGCAATGGTTGAACGGCCGTTCAGTCGAGCTTCCGAGTATAGGCCACCACCCCTGACCTGCGATAGTCAGGCGAACGGACCGGCCGTGGATCAATGTTGACTGGTAATGGAACCAGGTCTACTTCCTGCCCTTCAGCCTTCGATACCGCCGAGGCGGTATTGCGGCTCCGTGATTCATCCCTTACCGGCAGGTCGGCCAGAGACCAGAGCCCACTTTCGGGCTCAGCTGGTACAGCGACAAGGTCATGCCGTGGATCAAGTCCAGGGTCGCTCGAACTCTTTCAGGATGTTCCACGATGTGGAATGACGGTCCCACGATCCGGAACCAGGTGGCGAGCAGCTGGACCCGGCCCGGAGCGCTCAGCCCGTGTTCTGCAGACCGGCCGCCACGCCGCTGATCGTGGCCTGGACGAGCCGTTCGGTGCGCGGGGTATCGGGTTCCTCGAGGAACCGCACCTGCAGGAACGACAGCGCGTCCACGTAGGGGTTCCGGTACTCGATCGCACGTTGGAGATCCGGCTTCCCATCGAGCAGGTGGGTGTGGCCGGAGACCGCAAGGACCAGGTCGGTCGTCCGAGCGAGCTCGTCGCGGATGGCGGCCACCAGGTCGGGCCGGCCGCCTCGTGCCAGATAGAGATCGGCGATCGCCGGATCGGCCTTGGCGAGCGACAGCTCGGCGTTCTCGAGCAACGTCGCGAAGAACGGCCAATCGCGCGCCATCGCCCGGAGACGGCCGAGGCCACCGCGACGCGACGTCACCTCCGAGAGCCCCGCGCCGAGCCCGTACCAGCCGGTGAGATTCACGCGGCTCTGGCCCCAGGCGAACACCCAGGGGATCGCCCGGAGATCGTCAAGCTCCGTCGACGCGTCCATGCCGCGCGCGACCGGACGGGAGGCCATCGGCAACGAGCCGATCTGCGCGATCGGCGTCACCCGGCGGAAGAACTCCACGAACCCCTCCGCCCGCACGAGCCGCTCGTAGTGGGCGCGTGACGCGTCCGACATGGTCTCGGTCTCCCGGACGAACGCGTCCGCAGGATCGGCGTCGGGTCCGCGCGCGCTCGCCCGCACGACCGCGCTCGTCAGCTGCTCCAGGTGCCGGCGGGCGAGGGCGGCCGTTCCGTACCGCGCGAACGCCACCTCTCCCTGCTCGGTCACCTTGAACCGGCCCGCGACCGACCCCGGCGGCTGGGCCTCGATCGCCCGGCTCGCGGGACCACCGCCACGCCCGAGCGCGCCACCCCGACCGTGGAAGATCGTCAGACGCACGCCGCGATCCCGCGCCCAGCGGGCCATCGCCCGTTGCGCCGCGTAGAGCTCGAGGTTCGCCGCGAGCATGCCGGCCTCCTTGGCGGAGTCGGAGTATCCGACCATGACCTCCAGCTCATCTCCACGACGTTTCGACACTCGGCGCGCCTCCGGCATCGACATCCAGTCGTCCAGGATCGAGGCCGCGGCAGTGAGCTCCGCACGGGATTCGAGGAGGGCCACCGGCACCACGTCGGGAGGCGATCCCGGCACGGCCGCGCGGGCGAGGGCCAACACCCCGGCGAGATCGTCGGCCGAGCGGGTGAAGCTCACGATCACGCGCTCGCACGCTTCCACGCCCAGGCGCGCCTGAATCTCGGCGATCGCCCGGAACGTGGCGAGCACCTCGCGCGTCGCCGCGGAGGGGCGGGCCGATCGCGGGG
>CAZDXK010000155.1:0-2384 GCA_964509215.1 uncultured Actinomycetes bacterium
GCTCCGCCGACCACCGAGATGGTGACCAGGCTCCAGAGCGAGATCGACGGCTGGCCGAACGCGGAGGCCGCGACCTTCGCCAACACCGCGAGCCAGAGCGAAGAGCCGAACGTCGTGACCACCGCGACGTAGACGTTCTGGTAGAGCACTCCGCCTTTGAGGAAGCTCACCTCGAACGTTCCCGCGGCGTTCGTCGTCCCCAGGCGCGCACCGATCGCGCCGAAGATCGTGCCGCGCATGCCGACGGCCGCGGGGATCAAGATGAAGAGGCCCGGCAACGCCTGGAGGGTGTCGCCGATGCCCGAGAGCGTCAGGCCTGCGACGAAGCCTGCGACCGTGCTGAGGACGAGCGCAACCAAGCCCTGCCGGAGCGTTCGACGCTCGGCTCGCAGGGAGCGGAACAGGCGCGTAGCACGGCGCGAGATGGCCATAACGGCACGCTCATGGGGCTCGTCCTCATCGTTCCTTGCGGGATCACGTCACGGTGTGGGAGCCGGAGGGTCCCGGGGCAGTATGGCCCGCGAGGAAGGCTTGGACAACCCTCGTCAGGCGACCCAATCACGGGTCACGAACAGCCAGAACGCGAGACCCGCGTGGTCGCCGTACCGGGCGAACCGCCGCCGGATCTGCGTGTCGCTCACGGTCTTCTTGCCGATCATCCGCGCGTACTTGGGACGGGTCCACGAATCGAGGATCAAGCGCGAGTTCCTGCCGATCGTCATCATGATGTGGGCGGCCGCATACGGCCCCACCCCGGGGAGCGCCAGGAGCCGCTGCTCGAGCTCCGCGTCGGAGAGCTCGTCGGGCGTGGCGGAGGCCAGCGCCTCGAGGTCGAGCTCGCCGTCGGCGACCGAACCAGCGAGCGATCGTAGGTACGCGCCTCGGTACCCGGCGCGGGCGACGTCTCGATAGAAGGCCTCGGTCGTGTTCGCCATGCGTTCGGGCGTCGGGAACGCGTTCGAGAGCGGTCCGTCGCCGCCGATCGCACTGTCGCCGAGATGCTCCACGAGCGCGTTCACCATCCGCACGGTGGCGCTCCACGTGCAATTCGTGGTGCAGACCGTCTTCACGACGTCTTCGAACACGGACGGCCCCTGGAGCATCCGGCCCGCCCCGGTGACGGCCCACGCGAGAGCCGGATCGTGCTCGGCTTTCGCGTAGAAGCCCGCCAGGTCGTGATCGAGGCGAAGCACGCGGCGAACACCGGCGACGACATCCTCCTGGATGCGAACGCCCGCCGCCGGTCCGAGGATCTCGACGATCGCGTGTCCGGGACGACGCCCTTCGCGAAGGCGTACGCGCCGCGGCTTCCCGCGTCGTATGCGCAACGTCACCTCGAGCGTCCGCGCCCCCTCGTCGAGGTGTGCCGGCGCGAGCTCCGCGAACCCATGGGAGTTCATCGTTCGCCACAGGTCCACCGGCTCTCCGCCGGGGCCGGCGAGCGGCAGCCGGAGTTCGGTCGTCACGCCGTCGGGGCGTGCCGCTGGCGGAACGCGCGAACCTTGTTCCGGTTGCCGCACGTCTGCATCGAGCACCATCTCGCGGAGTGGTTCTTCGAACGGTCATAGAACACCGTGATGCATGTCGGATCGGCGCAGAGCCGGAATCGGCGCCAGGACCCGTCGAGCTCGGCCATGAACGCGACGCCGAGGAGCCGACCGATCACACCCCGGACCCCGTCGACCGTGGGGACGAGGCGGGGGCGGTCGAACCGAGGTCGCAGGCCGGTCTCGGCAGCAGCGTCGTTCAGCTGCAGATCGGCGCCCGCGTTGGGCGGGCCGCCCATGTTCTCGCGGACCTTCTCGACGAGAGCACGGCGGATCCCGAGCGCCCACGCGAAGTCCTCCTCCGAGACGTCGAGGCCCGCCGGTATGAGGTCTTTGGCGCGCAGCCACCAGCCGAGCGTCGCGGGCCCCGGGTGCAGGGTCGAGCCGTCGCTCGCTGAGTGATCGTGCAGCGACATGAAGCTCCGAACGAGCTCCAGCTCTCCGGGAGCGGGCGTCGTCTCTTCTCTGTCCCCATGCACTGGCTGTGGGCGGCGTTCGTCCATGCCAACCATCGTAGCTCCTGAAACTTCCGAGTTCCACTTGACCGGTTACCGCCAAAGCAGTGTATAAGTGTTGACACCGGTTACACGGTATATATCGGTTACATCGTGGATGGAGGCGCTGGGATGTTCGGGGACGTTCGGACGCGAGCGGTTGCTCGGGGGCGGTCGCTGTTCGCGCTGCACGGTCAGGATAATCGGCGGGGCGCATGAACAGCGGGGGACTCACGCGTCTGGAGCTCTGCCTGTCGCTGGTGGGACCGTTCGTTCTCCTCGCGATCGCCGGAAGCCTCGGCGGTCTGGCGGCGATCGTGTTCCTCCTCGGGGCGTTGGGCGG
>CAZDXK010000155.1:2484-4816 GCA_964509215.1 uncultured Actinomycetes bacterium
CCGGAAGCCTCGGCGGTCTGGCGGCGATCGTGTTCCTCCTCGGGGCGTTGGGCGGGCTCGGGATCGCGGCGGCGGCGTTCGGCGTCGATTCCCGAGATGGAGCCGACTGGTAGGGATCGCGGGCCCGGTCCGTAGACTCGCACGGTGATCGAGGTGACCGGACGAGCGGCGGATCTGCTCGCGAAGGCCGACGTCGCGGCGAGACGGTTCAACCCCGACGCGCGCATCCGGGTCGTGCCCGGTCGCGCCGGCGTTCGGTTCGTCCTGACCGACGGGCCCGAGGCCGGCGACATCGCCGTCGAACGGAACGGCGTCACGTTCTTCGTGGATGCCACGCTCGACGGGATCGTCGACGTCGAGGAGCCGCACGACCGCCTGGTGCTGCGGCCGAACGACCCCACCGACTGAGGGGCGGGACCGACCACGAAGAGGCCGGCAGCTCACGAGGGCGCCCGCAGGCGACGGCTAGACTGACCGCGTGGGACGTAAGACGAAGGGCGCGCTGTCGTCCGTCGCCGGCCTCGGTACCGCCGGTCCGGTGATGGTGATCGGCGGCGCCGAGGACAAGTTCCGCGACAAGGCCATCCTCTCGCGCTTCGCCAAGTTCGCGGGTGGTCCGGAAGGGCACGTCGTCGTCATCTCGACCGCCTCATCGCTCGGCCACCAGGCCACGGAGATGTATCGGGAACTGTTCCTCGGTTTGGGGGTCGGCACGGTGACCGGGCTGCGACCGGAGGAGCGAGAGGAGGCGGACGATCCCTCGTCGGTCGCTCCCCTTCAGGGCGCCACCGGGGTGTACATGACCGGTGGGAACCAGTCGCGGTTGGCCTCGGTGGTGGCGGGCACGCGGCTCGGAGATGCCCTCTTCCTGGCGCACGACCGAGGGGCCGTGCTCGCCGGAACGTCGGCCGGGGCGAGCGCGATGGCCTCGCACATGGTGGCGTTCGGACGGTCGGGTTCCACACCCAAGAACCGCATGGCGCAGCTCTCCGCGGGACTCGGCATCCTCCAAGGGCTCGTGATCGACCAGCATTTCGAGCAGCGCGGCCGCATCGGCCGGCTGTTGGCGATCGTCGCGGGGTCGCCGTCCCTGCTCGGCGTGGGGCTCGACGAAGACACGTGCGCGATCGTCCACGCCGATCAGACGATCCAAGTGATCGGGCGCGGCGCCGTGACCATCGTGGACGGCTCCAACGTGAAGACCGACGCGTACCGAGGGAAGGGATACCGCCCGCTGATGATCTCGGGCGCGGTCCTGCACTCGCTCCCTGCCGGCTACTGGTTCGATCTGCGGACGCGGAAGCTGTTGGCTGCCGACCACGCCCTCGCCGCTGAGCGGGAGGCCTCGGAGTGACGGCGGGCGGCGCCAAGACGCGGACCGATCGACAGCGCGCCAAACGCGAGCCGGCATCCAAGAAGAAGGGTCGTCCGAAGCCCGACCTCGCGATCCTTCAGACACAGGTCTTCCGCGGCCCGAACTACTGGTCCTACGAGCCGTCCATCCGGATGCTCGTCGACCTCGGCTCGCTCGAGGAATGGCCGTCGAACACGATCCCGGGGTTCAGCGAGCATCTGCTGGAGCTGCTGCCCGGCGTCGGGGAACACTCGTGCTCCCTCGGTAAGCGCGGCGGGTTCCGCGAACGGCTGACGGACGGCACCTGGCTCGGCCACGTGGCCGAGCACGTCGCGCTTGAGCTCCAACGGGAATCGGGCGCGCACATCTCCCGCGGCAAGACGAGAAGCGCCGGCACGAGTGGCCAGTACAACGTGATCTACGGCTACGCCGAGGAGTCCGTGGGCGTGGAGGCCGGTCGCCTCGCGGTCCGCTCAGTGAACCATCTCGTCAAGGCGGAGCCCGGGTTCGATTTCCCTGCGGAGCTGGAACGGTTGATCCTGCTTGCGGAGCGGCGCCAGTTCGGGCCGTCGACCCAGGCCATCCTCGACGAAGCCGCGAGTCGCGACATCCCGTTCATCCGTCTGAACGCGCAGTCGCTCGTGCAGCTCGGGCAGGGGAAGTATCAGCAGCGGATCCGCGCGACCATGACCTCCCGAACTAGCGCCCTCGCGGTGGACATCGCGGGTGACAAGAAGATGACGAACCAGCTCCTCGGGTCGGCCGGACTGCCGGTACCGAAGAGCGAGGTCGTCCGGAACGAGGACGATGCCGTCGCGGCCGCGACCCGGATCGGTTTCCCGGTCGTCACGAAGCCGCTCGACGGCAACCACGGGCGTGGGGTCGGGCTGGACATCCGCACGCAGCGCGCCGTCCGCGCCGGTTTCAAGCGAGCGGTGAAGGAGTCGCGGAACGGCCGGGTGGTGGTAGAGAGCTTCG
>CAZDXK010000156.1:0-4777 GCA_964509215.1 uncultured Actinomycetes bacterium
GCCCATCTGGTCGACTTGTCGAGGTCGGACCACACGATCGTCGAGCGACCCGAGGCCCCGGACGTGGCGTCACGATCTGTCCTCGGGAGAACGACCGGGACCGGTGGCGGGCCGGACCCGGCTTCGCCGACCGTGACCCGACGCTCGGCCGCGGCCTGTGCGCCGTGGGAGGGCAGCAGTGAAACGGCGAGCGTCGCCACCATCGTCAGCGTGACCGACCGTCGACGGAACAAGCCTCCTCCTTGGGTCATACCTGCAACGTCGGCGCTCGGGCGCAGGAGCTTGAGCGGGGCTGGCTCCGGTAGGCTCGCCCTCGTGCTCGGGGAACAGGAAGCCGTCGTGTTAGAGGTGCGTCCGTGGGACGTGCACGGGGTCGGTCACGTGGACGTCACGCTAGTGTACCCGGACCGCACGGTGGAGACGGCCCGATTGGGCGGAGAGAGCGTGCCGGACGATCTTGCCGCGGGCGATCACGTCCTCGTGGCCAAGGCGATGAACGTCGTGGTGGAGGTCCGACGACCCGACGCGTGAGCGTCGGGTCGACCGTCCACCCGGGCCGTCAGTCCTTCGGACCCTCGGCCCGAACCTTCTCGACCGACTCGAGGGCGCCTCGGAGGTCCTTGAGCCAGTCGTCCTGGCGCTCGGCGACCAGCCGGACGCACCAGGCGAGCGCATGGCTGCGGCTCCGGGCCACGCCCGCCTCGACCAGCGTGTCGAGCACGCGACGTTCGGGCATGCGCAGTCGCGTCATGGCCGGCGCCGACAACGTGGTGAACAGCACCGTTTGATCGCCGCAGCTCGCGCCCCATGAGACCTTCAGGCCGAAGCGGTGCTCCGCCTCGTCGGCGATCCGCATCCGCTGGCCGCGGGTGTCCTCGCGGAACCCGGCGATCCGGGAGGCGCGGGCAGCGGCCACGGTGTCGGACGAGGCATCGGCGGGAAGCTCGGGCTCGGCGAGGGTTCCGACCACGAGGATCTCGTCGCGGTCCGCGTCCACGGTCGGAGCGCCGTCGAACCAGTCGGCGGGCAAGCGGCCGGCGAACCAGCCATGGAGCTCATCGGGTGAGGTGGTCCGTCTCTTTGTCATGAATGAAGATTACATCATTACAACCACATGAACAAGGCAACAACGCCGTGTTCCGGAGCCGTGTTCTGGATGGGCGTGCATCGGTAGTGCACGGGTGGAACACTCCGGCCATACGGCAGAGGGGAAACCGATGGAGAGCGTCGAGGCACGTGGTCCTTCGAAACCGATGATCCTCGGGATCGTCGGCGGCATCGCACTCGCGGTCGGCTCGTTCTTGACCTGGGCGACCGTGAGCGTGGACTTCGACAAGATCGCGGCGGCGGTCGGCATCGATCCTGCGCAGATCCCGCAAGACATCCGAGCCCAGGGCACCGTATCCGTCACGGGATGGAAGGGCGGCGACGGGAAGTGGACCCTCGTGGCCGGGATCGTGGTCGTGGTCGCGGCGGCGCTCCTCGCGATAGCGAGCAGTCGTCGAGTCATCGGGATCGTGATGGTCGTGGGCGGCGTGGTCGGCGGCGGCCTCGCCCTGTACGACGCAACGATCCAGAAGAACGACGCCATCGACAACGCGGCTTCGACCTTCGCCGGCCTCGGTCTCCCCGGTACGCTTCGGGACTATTTCTCACTCTCGCTCGGGATCGGCATCTGGCTGTGCATCGCGGGCGGAGTTCTGGCCATCGCGGCAGGCCTCATGGCGATGGTAGGTCGAGGATCGAGCGTCTCTGTGACGTCGGGCACTCCGACCGGGTTCACGCCGCCACCACCTCCGGAGTCGGACATGGGGTTCGGCGGATCGTCGATGCCACCCGTCGGGGCTTCTCCGGTCACCGAGGATGCCGTCGCGCCGTCGATCGAACCGCCACCGACCGAACCGCTGTCGACCGAACCTGAGCAGGGGGCGGGAGGGGGGTCTCCCGGCGGTGGAGAAGGCCCTTCCCACCCGTCCTGACGTGCGATCCATCGAGCTCGAGATCGCCACATCAGGCCGGCGCGTCGTCGACGTGACCGACCGGGTGCTCGCGTTCGCGGCCGAGACGCGAGCCGACGGCCTGTTGCACGTGTTCGTCCCGCACGCCACGGCGGGCGTCGCCCTGATGGAGACGGGGTCCGGATCGGAGAGCGACCTGGATGAGCTCCTCGAGCGACTGTTGCCTCGTGACGACCGGTACGCGCACCGTCACGGATCGATCGGGCACGGCGGCGACCATCTCCTGCCGGCCCTCGTATCTCCGTCGATGACGCTCCCGGTGTTCGACGGCGACGTCGGCCTGGGAACGTGGCAGTCCATCGTGGTCGTGGATCCGAACCGCGAGAACAACACGCGGAGGCTTCGGCTGAGCTTCGTTCCTGCTTGAGGTCAGAGCGGGAGCAGGGCTAGAGGTACTGACCGGGCTGGCGCTCGGCCTTCGTCGCCGGTGGGGATGCCACCGCCTGCACGTCGCGCTCACGCAGGAGCACCAGCTCCTCGCCGTCGAGCTCCACCTCCAAGCCGGATGACGGGAGGAAGAGCACGCGATCCCCGGGCTTCGCGACGCGGACGTCGGGTCCCACGAGGTGGACCTCGGCCCATGACAGGTGCTTCGGGGCGGGCGTCGCCGTCGCCGGGATCAGCAGGCCGCTCGACGACTTGCGCTCCCCGTTCTCGGGGACGCGCACGACGAGCCGGTCGGCCGTCAGGCGGACCTCAGATGAAGACCCGGCGCCCTTCCGCGCCCGAGGTTTCCTCGGTTTCGCGGCGGTGGGCTTGGTGACCGACGTGTCGGCGTTGGCGGGTGGCATACGCGGACGAGTGTAGCGATGGCGAACCGGTACGATGCGTGCCCGTGAACGCTGGCAAGCTGCTCGATCAAGCGGTTCGGACGCTGAAGGCGTCGCCCTCGATCGACCACTGGCAGAAGCATCGCGAGCGTTGGGAGGCGCAGGAACTACTGATGCACGTCCTCGGAGAGGAGCCCGACCTTCACGACGACGTCCCGCCCAAGGCTCGTCGCCAGTTCGAGGAGATGGTGGAACGACGTGCGGTTGGTGAACCCATCCCGTTCATCAAAGGCTACGCCGAGTTCAGGGGGCTCGAGCTGATCGCCCAGCCCGGGGTCTTCGTGCCGCGGGACTCCTCCGAGTTCCTCGCGGAGCAGGCGGTGCGCCGGCTACGCAAGCGAAAGGCGCCGGTGGCTGTCGACTTGGCGACGGGGGGAGGCACGATCGCGCTGGCCGTGGCGAACGAGGCCCCCAGGGCGGCCGTGTACGGCACCGATGTCTCGGATGACGCGGTCAGGCTGGCGCGGAAGAACGCGAAGCGGCTCGGCCTGGACGTCGCGTTCCGTCAAGGCGACCTGTTCGGAGCGCTGCCGAAGAAGCTCCGCGGTGTCGTGGATGTCATCACGCTGCACCCTCCCTACGTGGCGAGCGGAGAGTTGGACGATCTGCCGGACGAGATCCGTGGATGGGAGCCGGTGCATACCCTCACGGATCGCAGCGACGACGGTCTGGGACTGATCCGGCGAACGGTGGACGAGGCGCCCACGTGGCTTCGGCGCGGCGGGTGGTTGCTGATGGAGGTCGACCCCGATCGGGCGCGCGACGTGGTGCCGATCTACAGGCGCGGGGGCTTCCGCGACGTGGAGAGCACGAAGGGCGGATCGCTCAAGGTGACCCGCGTGATCGTGGGAAGGAGCCCGCGATGAGCGAGCGGACCGTCGCGCCCTACGGCACGTGGCGTTCGCCGATCAGCGCGGCGATGCTCGTCGAGGGCGGTGTCCGCCTGAGTGAGGTCCGGATCGACGACGGCGCGGTCTATTGGGTCGAGGGCCGGCCATCGGAGGGTGGACGATCCGTCGTGGTTCGGGGGGGATCGAGCGCCGAGCCGACGGACGTCACGCCGGAGGGCTTCAACGCGAGGACCACCGTTCACGAGTACGGCGGCGGCGCCTATCTGGTGCACCGAGGCGTCGTCTTCTCCTCGAACTTCACCGATCAACGCCTTTACCGTCAGGAGTCCGGCGGGGTCCCGACGCCGATCACGCCGGATACCGAAGGACGCTTCCGATACGCGGACGGTCGCGTGACGCCCGACGGGTCGCTGTTGATCTGCGTTCGCGAGCGCCACGAGGAGGACAGCGTCGTGAACGAGCTCGTCGCCATCTCGGCGGACGGCTCGAGCGATGCGACGCTCGTCGTCGGCGGTCGCGACTTCTTCTCCTCCCCGCGGATCTCCCCGGACGGGGCGAAGCTCGCGTGGCTGACGTGGGATCTTCCGTATCTGCCCTGGGACGGTTCCGAGCTGTGGGTGGCGGATCTGGACCCCGCCGGCGTCGTCTCGGGTCAACGCCTGGTCGCGGGGAAGCTCGCGCAGGAGTCGATCTTCCAGCCCGGGTGGAGCCCGGACGGCGTCTTGCACTTCGTCTCGGACCGTTCGGGATGGTGGAACGTCTACCGCGAGGTCGACGGCGACCCGCAAGCGATCTGCCCGATGGACGCCGAGTTCGGGTGGCCGCAGTGGGTGTTCGGAGCGTCGTCGTTCGCGTTCCTCGACGACGGTCGTATCGCGTGCATCTGGAACCGCGACGGCACGCAGCACGTCGCCGCGCTCGATCCTCGGTCCGGCGAGCTGCTGGACCTGGATCTGCCCTTCGACGCCATCGACTACCCCTGGATCGCGGCGGAAGGGCAGACGATCGCGTTCATAGGGGCCAGCGCGGCGATGCCCCCGCAGGTGGTGCTCCTGGACTTCCTTTCCCGGTCGGTCGA
>CAZDXK010000157.1:0-4774 GCA_964509215.1 uncultured Actinomycetes bacterium
ACTCGCCGTGCCACAGATCGAGGAACCCCCACACCGTCTCGGGCACCCCCTTGTCAGGCTCGGCCTCGATGCGGAAGGCGACGTCGCCTTCCCAGGTCGCCGCGACCTCCCGGTAGCGCTCGGACGCGTTGATGGCCACGATGAACTCCTGGAACCAGGGGTCGGTCGGGAACCTGGCCACGCCTGCGTCACCTCGATCCGAACACGGCCGCACGGCTACACCACTGCACGGCCTCAAGGCCGCATGGCCAGCACAGCATACGGACGTGGCGACCGGCTATCGCACGACGCCCAGGATCACCACGAGGCCGACCACGTTGAACGCCACATGCGCGGCCATCGGAGCGACGATGGTGCCGCGACGCTCGTAGATCCATGCGAGGCCGATGCCCGTGACCACCATGGTGAGCTGCAGGACGAGCGCGTCGATGCCCTGCGAGGGCACGTAGTGCACCAGGCCGAACGGGACCGCCGAGGCGAGAGCAGCCGGCCAGAACCCGTGGCGGTCGCGGACTGTCCGGAACAGCAAACCCCGGAAGAAGAGCTCCTCGCTGATGGGAGCGATCCCCACCGCAAGCAGGATGAGGAACCCTTGAGCGAGCAGCGACAGCCCCGGTCTCACCTGCTCGGGGACAGAGACCTCGTGTCCCACGGCCTGGCGGAAGATCGCCTCGATCCCACCGCTGATAAGACCCACCGTGGGCACCAGGATCAAGCCCGCGATCGCTCCGAACAACAGGTTCCGCCAGATCCGACCCCTCGCCGGCGGAAACACCATCGCCGGGCGCCACTCCCGGTGCCAGCGCGCTAGCCAGAACACGAGCACCCCGACGATCACGACGTCGGAGACGATCGTGGCGAGGATCTCCGTTTGGCCGATCGCGCCGTTCACGCTGGTTTCACCTAGCACCTCGAGGACCGGAAGGGACGCGAACCCGCTCGCTAGAAGGGCTAGGAGGTAGACGCCGACCGCCTCGAACCACCCCCAAGTGGACCGGGGACGCCCGTCCGTGGTCGTGGCAACGGATCCTGAGACGGGACCGCCGGTGTCGGGGCGCGGAGGGATCGGGAGGCTCACGATGTCATCATCATGCCGTCGCGCCATCGCAGCGACACGTACAGCGTCCCGGCGAGCGACGTCGTCAGCCCTTCCCCGACGGCCGCCGCGCCGGAGTCGTTCGCCAGATAGGCCACGACGCTCGCAGCCACGATGGAGAGGAGGGCCAGCCGCCACACGGGCGCTTCCTCGAACGAGGCGCGGACCGGACCCGGCGGTCGCAGCACGACGACCAACATGAGCGACACGCCGACCACCGGGAGCAGGGCGAACGGGTTGGCCGCTATCAGATCGGTACCGACGCCCAGGCGTTCGACGAACTTGTCCCACAGGCCGCCGATGCCCCCAGTGTCCTCCGAGAACGTGGTGATGTGCGTCGCCGCGGACGTGAGGAAGCGATGGGCGACGACGACCATGACCGTTCCCGCGGCGATCGCGGCGACAGCCGCGATCGCCGTGCGCCACCAGGCGAGCTCGCCGCGGAGGCCCCACCAGATGCCGGCGGCGGCGAAGAGCGTGACCGCGGCGCCGATGTTCGACCCGGTCCAAGGCGAGCCGGCGAACAGCCCGGCCGCGGCGATCAACGCGGTGCCGTGGGGGCGAGGCAACCGCTGCGCGACGTAGATCGAACCGCCGAGGAGCAGCCCGATGAACGCGTTCGGCAGCCCGAAGAACCGGCCACCGTCGAGCTGCGACCCACCGAGCAACGGCGTGAGCGCGGCCGTCCAGCCCAGGGCGGCCTCCACGCCCAGCGCGGCGAGCAGGACGACCCCGGCAGCGGCGACGGCACCGAGCGTGCCCCACCGTCTGGCGATAGGCACCAGGGCGACCGTGCAGATGGCGGTCGTTGCGATCACGAACGGCAGCACGGTGGCATACGTGAGCGACGGGAGGTGCCCGACCAGCAAGAGCGAGAGCGCGAGGAACGGGAGGGAGATCGCCACCCACGCGCTCAGCTCGTGCAACCAACGAGGAGAGCGCCGCCACCCCAGGGCGGCGATGCCGAGCAGGCTGGCGAGGACCGCGGATAGGGCGGCGGCCGTTCCGATGGGCACGATCAACCGCTTCGACTGGACGTAGCGTTCGTGCAGGTCGATCGGCGGTGCCCCGTCGACCACCCGGATCCGTTCGCCACCGGGATCGTCTGCGCCCCGAACGCCCTTGTAGCCCAGCGCGGTCTCGGCCAGGTCCGGGCTGGCGACGACGCCGTCACGCCGCGTGGAATCGGACGTCAATGCGTGCACCGGCGACGCCGACTCACCCGCCCGGATCACCGCGGCCAGATCCTGCGGGGATCCCTCAGCCATCACGAGGGCGCCGAGATGGTCCCCCGCAGCCTCCGCGGCGGCGGGCGGCGAGTTCGACGCCAGCAGGACGAGCTCGTTCGCCGCTGTGGATCCATCGATGGCAGACGCGAGCCGTTCCGCGGCGGCGGCGAGTTGTTCCGCCGATGCGGCCCCGGTCTCGTCGGCCACCGATCCGAAGTCGATAACGGTGAACCCGCCGGTGAAGAGCGTTCCTCGGGGAAACGCGTCGAACGCGTCAGCGACGTCGCGAAGCGAGTCGCCTGGTTCCGTCATGACGAGCAGCGCGGCGCCCCCTTGCTGGGCGAGCGACCGGAACCCGGGCGTGGCGATCAGATCCTCGAGCGCCGCGTCGTCCATCGTCGCGAGCAAGACCTCGCGCCTCCCGGGATCGGTCTGCGCCGCCGCGTGTGGGGCTGACAGCAGCGGCCACGCGCCGATCAGCGTCACGAGCAGCACCGAGGGGATGCGCCGGATCGGATCCCTCACGGGAGCGTGACGAGCTCGCGCTCGCGCCGGACCTCGGCGCCGAGCCCTTCGAGCTTCGCCTCGAAGTCCTCGTACCCGCGGTCGACGTGCTGCATGTCGGCGATCTCGGTCACGCCGTCCGCGCACAATGCCGCAATCACCAACGCGGCGCCTGCGCGGATGTCCAGTGCGCGCACCGGCGCCGCGGACAGACGGGGCACGCCGCGGATGACCGCGTGGTGGCCCTCGGTGCGGATGTCCGCGCCCATCCGCAGGAGCTCGCCGACGTAGAGGAACCGGCTTTCGAAGACGTTCTCGGTGACGATCGCGGTGCCCTCCCCTGTCGCCAGCATCGCGAGCAGGATGGGTTGGAAGTCGGTCGCGATCCCCGGGTACGGAAGCGTGACGAAATCCACCGCCCGCGCGCGCGTCGATTGCCGGATGCGCAGCCCGGCGTCGGAGACGGACACCTCGGTCCCCGCATCGCGGAGCTTCGATAAGAAGAGCTCCAGGTGCTGGGGCCGCGCGTTCTCGATCGTCACGTCGCCCTGCGTCGCTACGGCGGCGGCGGCCCACGTCCCCGCCTCGATCCGGTCCGGCACGGCCGTGTGGTCGGTGGGCTGCAGCTCGTCCACGCCCTCGATCTCGATCGTGCTCGAGCCCGCGCCCCGGATCCGCGCCCCCATGGCGACAAGGCAGTTCGCCACGTCGGCGACCTCGGGCTCGCGTGCGGCGTTGTCGATCACGGTGACGCCTCGCGCTCTCACGGCGGCGAACAGCAGGTTCTCGGTGGCGGTCACGCTCGGGTAGTCGAGCGTGATCGGGGCGCCACGCAGCACGTCGGCCTCGGCCAACAAGAACCCGTGCTCGAACCGGATCGTCGCGCCCATGCGTTCGAGCCCGCGTACGTGCAGGTCGACCGGGCGGGCGCCGATCTCGTCGCCCCCCGGCATCGACACCTGCGCGCGGCCGCATCGAGCGAGCAACGGACCGAGCACGACGATCGACGCGCGCATCTGGCGGACCAGCTCGTCGGGGGCCTCGACGCCGTCCACGTGGGTCGCGTCGAGCTCGGCCACGCCGTCACGAAGCCTCACCCGCACGCCGAAATGCTCCAGCATCTCCGCCATCACGCCGCAGTCTCGGATCCGCGGAACGTTGCGAACCACGCTTCGCCCGGGCGCAAGGAGCGAGGCCACCATGAGCTTGAGCGCGGAGTTCTTCGCGCCGGAAACGCGGACCGAGCCGGCCAGGCGCGCCCCGCCTGTGACGAACAGGCGATCCATGATCGTCCGATGCTAACGCGAGGAAGGGCCGGGAAGGTCTAGCCGGCCAGCTTGACCCGGGCCTGCGCCTTCTGGACATCGCGCTTCAGCGCCTCCAGCTCGGCCTCCTCGAGCCCGTCTCCGCGGCTCTCAAGCTCAGCCAGGACGCGACGGGCCTCATCGACGTCGATCTCGGCCGCGAACTCGGCCTGCGAGGCCAGCACGTCAGCGCGCGTGACGCCTTCGTGCGTGCCGACGTGCAGGAACCCACCGTCTACGACCGCAGCGAGCGGTTCGTCCCCCTCGAGGTAGATGCGCAACGGTCCGATCGCGAGCTGCACCAGCATCGGGGCGTGGCCGGCGAGGATACCCACCTCCCCGTCGACACCGCGAGCGATCAGCATCTCGGCCGCGCCCGTCCAGACCTCGCGCTCCGGCGTGACGACGTGCACCTCGAGCGGCACGGGTTACACCGTCTCCATCTGCTTCGCCTGCGCGACGGCCTCTTCGATCCCGCCGACCAAGAAGAACGCCTGCTCGGGGAGGTGGTCGTACTCGCCCTCGCACAGTCCTTTGAACGACGCGATCGTCTCGTCGACCGGCACGTACTTGCCGGGGATACCGGTGAACTGCTCGGCGACGAAGAACGGCTGCGACAGGAACTTCTGGATCTTGCGGGC
>CAZDXK010000158.1:0-4772 GCA_964509215.1 uncultured Actinomycetes bacterium
CCAGAGTCAGTCGGGCTACCATTACCCCACGGGCCACCGTGTCCGGGCCGTCTCGGCCCGAGGGAAAAGGATACCAACTCGCTCGTCCGGACCGCGTACCTCGGCTACGCCAGCGCGACAGGCGTGAGGGCGGACGACATGAGTTCGCTGACGTCGGTCACCTGCGACGCGGGCGGAACGTCGATCGAGATGTCCTCGCCGATGTCCGAGAACGTGAGCGTCAGCGAGAACGACGTTCCGGGCCTTTCGGGGTCCACCTTGCTCAGATCGGGCGCCAATCCGATCTGCTTGAGGAAGCCGTTCTCGTCCACCCACAGTTCGATCGGCAACGTCTCGAGACCGACCTTCTTGAGCTGATCCTTCGCGTCTTGCATCTCGGCGTCGGTCGGCTTGTTGTCGTCAGACGCCATGTCCGCGAGCAGCGGCAGGAGCCTCACCATGTCGACGGTGGCGCGGTAGTGCGTAGCGGTGGAACCATCCACCGCGTCCGCGCCCACCTCCTCGACCGTCAACGCGTCCTTGACCGCAGCGAGGATGGCGGCCGGGTTGGCAGCGGCCGCCGCCACGCCGACTTCGGCATCGGAGCCAGGAAACGTAGTCGGATCGAGCTTGATCCACGGTGTCGTGGCGGGGATGAACGACGCGAGCATCGGCGCCCGGACGTAGATCACCGATCCCTTGCCGATGATCATCTCGACCTTCCCGCCGGGCATCATGCCCAGGGACGGGATGTCGAGGACCACGCGCTCGCGGAGCGAGGTGGGATCGGCTGGATCCATCACGTACTCGACGTCGCCGGTCACGTGGACGGTCTGTTCGGGTGAGGCGAACGTCAGGTCGATCGCCATCCGCGCGGATCCCGCGTCGTTGGTCTTCTGCATGGCGTCGAGCAGCGCTGGGAGCGAGTCACCCGGGGTCGCGGCCTTGTCCGGAGGCGAGCTCGCGCAGCCTGAAAGGAACAAGACGGCCAGGCCGACGGACGCGAGGAGCTTCCTCATGCTTATCCATCGTGAACGGGAGCCGGATACTTGAATCGCCAGGAGCCATCGGCCTTGGTCATCGGCCAAGGACATCGGTTTGACCCCTTGCGGCGCGGGGGATTACGGTGAGGGACGCCCGACGACCTCGAGGGGAGCATCGCGATGAACAAAGGTGGTTTGGTCGCAGAGGTCTCGAAGCGAACTGGGCTGAGCAAGGCGGATGTCGGGCGCGTCGTGGACGCGTCGATCGACGCGATCCGCGAGACGGTCGTCAAGGGCGAGCGGGTGACGCTCGCGGACTTCGGCACCTTCGAACGCAAGCGGCGGAACCAGCGCATCGCGAGGAACCCGCGCAAGCCCGACGTCCCCATCGTGGTGCCGGCTCGGGATCTGCCGGCGTTCACGCCGGGCAAGGAGTTCCGCGAACAGGTGCTCGCGAAGGGCCGCCGGAAGAAGAGCTGACCGGACCCGCTAGTCGATCGTTACGATCCGCAGCGAACGCGCGACCTTCCTCCCGCCTTCATCCGCCAAGTCGAACTTCACGCGTTGGCCGATGCGCAGCGTGCGGAGCCCGGCGCCCTCGAGAGACGTCGCGTCGATCGCGATCTCGCTGCGATCCTCCATGAGGAGCGAGCCGTTGTGGCTTCGCTCGTCGTACTCCTTGATCGTTCCCTGAGCCACGGCGCTTCTCCTCGTCTACGCGCGGGTCGCGATGCGCGACGCAAGATCCATGTCCATGCAGACCTCCCTGGTCCGGCCCTGCCGTCGCGTGTCGAGCACGGTCAGGATATCGCCCGGCAGGTCGAGATCGAACGCGAGCTCCGGGGAACCGACGATCGCCGTCGGTAGTTCCGCCACCGCGGCGGCCTCCAGATGCTTGCGGTAGGAATCCGTTCCGAACCGCGCGTCGATCGCGCGCGGCGGTCGTCGAACGAGGAGGTTCGTCCCGCCCTCGTCGGTGGATGGGGCGAGCACGACAGGGCCGAGCGTATGGAGCGCGCGCGTGAGCGCCTCGGCCGTGACGAGCGGCGTATCGGGCAGCAGGACCGCGAGAGTGTCGGCCTGCCGTTCGAGCGCCTCCTCTTCCGCCTGGCGGATGGCGTTGCCGAGCGGCGGCTTCTCCTCGCGGATCGCGTGCGCCGAGCGGCCCAGGGCGATCTCGAGCACGGTCTCGTCGGGGGAGATGACCCACGTCGCCCAACCGATGAGTGCCTGGGTCACGTCCATGACGTCCTCGAGCATCGCGAGCGTGAGCGCGCCTCGTTCCAGAGGGGAGAGCATCGGCGCCAAGCGCGACTTCGTCTCGGAGAGGGACTTGACGGGCAGGACGATCGCGCGCAAGGAGGGAAGGGTAGCCCACAGGCGCGGTAACCTCACACGTCCGTTCGACCGAGGAGGTCCGACCCCGTGTCCACGCTCGCGATCACGCTTGCGCCGCCCCGATCTCGCGCGGCCGCCCGCGCCGCGTACCAGATCGCGTGCGCCGTCGGGGGGAGCGTCCTGGTCGCGGGGCTCGCCCAGATCTCGTTCGAGCTGCCGTTCACTCCGGTCCCGATCACCGGTCAAACCCTCGGCGTGCTTCTGGTCGGGGCGGCATACGGTCCCGTGCTCGGCGCGTCCACGCTCGTCCTCTACCTTCTCTGGGGGCTGGCCGGACTGCCCGTCTTCGCCCCCAACGCCGACGGCTCCCACGACACCGGGCTCCAGGTGCTGCGAGCCACGTCCGCGACCGGCGGCTACCTGATCGGGTTCGTGATGGCCTCCGGTCTCACCGGATGGCTCTCGCGTCGTGGGTGGGACCGGAGCGTCCGCAGTTCCATCGGCGCGATGCTCTTGGGTTCGATCGCGATCTATGCCGTTGGTGTGCCGTGGCTGTATCAGGCGTTGCCGCCGACGATCGACGGCAACCCGGTGACCCTGGACACCGCGCTCTCCTTCGGGCTGTACCCATTCATCATCGGCGATACCGTGAAGCTGCTCGTGGCCGCGGGCCTGCTCCCGGCGGCGTGGCGGCTGATCGAGAGGCTGCGCCCGGAGCGGGAGGACGAGGGCCCTAGCGCCACCCACTAGCATGGGCGCCGAAGGAGGTCGGTCCCTGGAGCCCTGGTACGACGTCGCGAGGCTCGTGGCGATCCCGCCCGCCAAGCTCTGGTTCAATTGGCGGTTCGAGGACCTCGACCGCATCCCCAGAACGGGACCGGCGATCGTCGCGGCCAACCACATCTCCTACCTCGACCCGTTCGCGAACGGCTACGCCGTCATGAAGGCGGAGCGACGTCCCCGATTCCTGGCGAAGGAAGACCTGTTCAAGATCCCCGTGGTCGGTACGGTGCTCCGCGGAGCGCATCAGATCCCGGTCGACCGCCGCTCGGGCGGCCCCGCGCCGCTGGTCTCGGCCAAGGAGGCGCTCGAGGCCGGAGAGGTCGTCGTGATCTATGCGGAGGGCACCGTGACCAAGAACCCCGACTTCCTGCCGATGCGGGGGAAGACGGGCGCCGTGCGGCTGTCGCTCATGTCGGGCGTTCCGATCACGCCTCTGGCGAGCTGGGGCAGTCAGACGGTGTGGCAGAAGTCGGGGAAGGGCTCGCTCAAGTTCGGCCGGCCGATCTGGGTCAAGGCAGGTCCGCCCATCGACTTCACCGACCGGGCGGAACAGATCGACGATCGGGATGCGCTGCACGAGATGACCGACGAGCTGATGTCGGTGCTGACCGCGCTGGTGCTCGACCTCCGCAGCCGTTACCCGAAGCGCTGGTCGGACGAAGGGTAGGCTTCAACTCATGGCGGATGTGCGGGGCCGGGGATTCTCCACGAGGGCGATCCACGAGGCGAAGGCGCCGCCGATCGACCAGGACACGCCGAGCGTGCCGATCTACCAAACGTCCACGTACCGGTTCGCGGACTCCGACGACTACGCGGACACGATCAGCTTCCGCAAGCCCGGGTACACGTACACGCGCGGATACGGGAACCCGACGCTCGGTGCGTTCGAGGACCTGATGGCCAACCTCGAGGGCACGGAGGCAGCGTTCTCGTTCTCGTCGGGGATGGCGGCGATGCACGCCGTGTTCACGACGCTCGCCGCGACCGGGGATCGGATCGTGTCCAGCAACGAGCTGTACGGCGGCGCTTACTCGCTCTTCACGAAGGTCATGCCGCGCTACGGCGTCGGGGTCGACCTGGTGGACCCGCACGACCTGGACGCGGTCGCCGCCGCGCTGCCCGGGGCGGCGTTCTTCTACGTGGAGACGATCGCGAACCCGAACGTCACCGTCGCGGACCTCGAGGCGCTCGGCGCGCTGTGCCGTGCGGTGGGTGTGGCGGCCGTGGCCGACAACACGTTCGCGTCGCCGTATCTGGCCAACCCCTCCCGATGGGGGTTCGAGTACGTGCTGCACTCCGCGACGAAGTTCATCGGGGGGCATAACGATCTGATCGGCGGTGTGGTGTGCGGCTCGAGCGACGCGTGCGCGGCGCTCCGCCACACCGCGATCGACACCGGTGGCACGATGGCGCCGTTCGAGGCGTGGCTCTGCATGCGCGGTCTGGTGACACTGTCGCTGCGGATGGAGCGCCACTGCGAGAGCGCGTCACGCATGGCGATGTTCCTCGAGACCCACTCCAAGGTCGAGCGTGTCTGGTATCCCGCGCTCGACTCGCATCCGCAGCGCGCCGTCGCGGAACGCCTGCTGCCTCGTGGATCTGGCGGCATGCTGGCGATCGAGGTCGCCGGCGGCGTGGAAGGGGGCAAGCGCTTCTGCGATTCGTTGGACCTGGCGTGGGTGGCGACGA
>CAZDXK010000159.1:0-4771 GCA_964509215.1 uncultured Actinomycetes bacterium
GGGCTCGTCAACGACGGGCTCGGCGGCAGCGGTCTCCGTCACGACGGGCTCGGCTACGACATCGGGCTCGGACGGCGCTTCAGGTGCGGGGATCTCGGCAACGACCGGAGCATCGGCCGGCGTCGGGTCGGGTTCGAACACCGTGGTCGCGGCGATCTCGGCAGCCACCTCTGGCGTCTCGACCTCCGGCTCGTCGGCCTTCGCGGCCTCCGCCGTCATCTGCTCCACCAGGTCGTCCTTGGCCATGCCCCGACCTTCACGAAGCGCGTCGGCGATGACGCGAGCGACCAACGTGACCGAGCGGATCGCGTCATCGTTGCCCGGGATGACGAAGTCGACCTCGTCCGGATCGCAGTTGGTGTCGACGATCGCGATGACGGGGATGCCGAGCTTGCGCGCTTCCGTGACCGCGATGTGCTCCTTCTTCGTGTCGATGATGAACACGGCATCGGGGACACGGTCGAGATCCTGGATGCCCGACAGGTTGCGTTCCAGCTTCTCCCGCTCACGCCGCAGGCGGATCGCTTCCTTCTTGGGGAGGTAGTCGAGCGCGCCGGTCCGCTCCATCTCGCGGAGCTCCCGCATGCGGCCCAGCCGCTTCGAGATGGTCGTGAAGTTCGTGAGCATGCCGCCGAGCCAGCGGTTGTTGACGTAGGGCATGCCGACATCGGTGGCGTGCTTGGCGACGACCTCCTGGGCCTGCTTCTTCGTCCCGATGAACAGGACGATCCCGTTGCGGCGCCCGAGATCCCGGACGAACCGATAGGTCTCCTCGAGCCCTTGCAGGGATTTCTCGAGGTCGATGATGTAGATGCCGGAACGCTCCCCGTACAGGAAGCGGGACATCTTCGGATTCCACCTGCGTGTCTGGTGGCCGAAGTGCACGCCCGCTTCGAGGAGCTCCCGCCTGGTCACTACAGGCACGAGGGCCCTCCTTCGCTCGGTTTTATCCTCTCCTCCGCCCGGATCTGCCCGGCTCCGGCCCTTCCCACATCGGAAGGGACCCCGACGCGCGGTCCTCGGGCGTGTGTGCTCGGCGCTCGCGCACCGGCGCCGCCAGCTTACCAGCGGCGGTACCGCGGCTCAGCGACGTCCGCGCACGGTGGAGCTCGGCGGGCGCTCGGATCGCTCGGGCACCTCGTGCGCCACCGAGAGGTACCGGAACGCGAACGTTGCGAGCAACGCGAGGTGCAGCAGGTTGATCAGCAGGGCGAAGGCCCAGGCCCCGACCGTCGGGTTCACACCGATCAGGTTGCCCGGTTTGCCCGGCGCGACGATCACGGCGATGGACGGCACGACGTACAGCGCCGCGAGCGTGAGGTTGCCGGTTCCCGGGAGCCTCGCGGCTCGGATCGAACGACCGAGGGACTCCGGCATGGTTCGCCCCTCGTCGACGGCGATGGTCGGCGCGAACGTGAAGAGGTACAAGCCGACCACCAACGCGCCGACCTGCAGCAAGATCCCGAACCCCGGTCCCAGGAGCGGTCCGAAGAAGCTGGAGAGGGTCAGGATCCCGACCCCGATGATGCAGACGGCGAACGTCACGGGAAGCGCGCGGAGCCCGCCGCGCAGACACGCGCGGGTCACCCGGCCATCCGCGAGCGCCTCGACCACGGCGGCGGTGAGCAGCGCCAGGGCGATCGCCCGCACCGCCAGGAACACGATGATCCCGAACAGCCCGCCCTGGAGGCCGAACAGGCTGGTGGCGAGGGACGCGTCGAGGCTGGTGCCGATCGGGGGAAGGGCCAGGAGGTTCGCGAGCGGCGCGAACGGACCCTGATACCCCGCGGCGATCAGCGCCAACCAGACCAGCAGCAGGTACAGGACGGGCGCGACCACGAGCGCGGGCGAGCCGAGGACGGTGATGACGCCCCGGGTGATCGCCGTCCGAGCTCGCGGCATCGACGTCGAGCCTGGGACACGTGGAGCGAATATCGAATCGAGGATGCCCCGTCTCCGCGCGGGCACCGGCGCAGGTCTCGGATCGCGGTAGCCGCTGGGCCGGGGGGCCGGCCGTCCCTTCTTCCTCCGCTTGTTGCTCATCGATCGCTCCCCTCGATAGGGCCGTCGGCGAGCAACGCAGCGTCGACCTCGACCTCGTCGTCCAGGAACGCCGGTCCCATCCGCGCCAGCAACCAGCGCCCCGCAAGGATCGAGAGCAGGGCCACCGGAACGCCTGCGGCGAGGAACGCGAGCAGCAGCCCGGGGAGGTCGAGCTCGGTGGGTGAAGCCAGCGACACGAGCGTCCCGCCGGGATCCTCGGCGAACACGACGAGGCCGGGCTCGGCTCCCCCTCTGATGCCGACCACGGCTTGCGACGTGAGCGCCAGGCTCCGCAGGAGCCCCCGTCCCTGCTCGCTCTGCCACACGAGCATCCCCGACTCGAGATCGATCGCCGCGAGACGCCCCGTCGAGGTCGCGACGAGCACGTTGCCGCCGGCGACGACCCCCGGACTCCGTGTGACCGCCTCGTTCACCGCGTAGTCCCACACCCGATCGCCGGTGGCGGGATCCAGGCGATACACCTGTCCGAACGTGTCGACGACGACGACGGCATCGGGCGTGAGGACCGGAGCACTCGTGAAGAACAGCGGACCGTTGAGGCGGGTCGACCAGCGCTCTACCCCGTCGGCCAGGTCGAACGCGCGCACCGTCTGATCGGAGAACCCCGCCACCACCCGGCCGTCGGCGATCGCGGGCGACGACGCGAAGATCGCTCCGCCCTGGATCTCGTCGTCCCACGCCCGCGAACCGTCGGACCCGTCGAACGCGACGAGGCGCGGAGGGGTCGACCTGTCACCCTGCACCGTCACGATCACGAGCCCGTCGGCGACCGCGACCGAGGTGGTGAGGAAACCTCCGGAGTCGGCCGTCCAGCGGAGCTCGCCCGTCGCGACGGCGACGGCGTAGACGTTCCCGATGTTGTCGCCGAAGAACGCCGTGTCTCCGTCGACCGTGACGCCGGTGCGACTGACCGCTTCGAGCTGGACCGGGGCGTCCCACACCGGCTGCTGCGTGTCGAGGTCGATCGCAGCGGCGTGGGAATCGAACGGACCGACGTCGGATCCCGATGGCGAGGGGCTCGTGGAGCCGGTGGCACTCGCCGAGGGCGTGACGCTCGTCCCGGGCGGCGAGTCCCCGAACCCCTCCGTGTACACCAGGACCCGTCGCTTCGCGGTGACGGCGATGGCGGGCGGAACGGGTGGTCCGTAGTCCCGATCGGCGCTCCAGAGCTTCCGGCCGGTCGTGAGATCCGCAGCGACGATCTCGGTCGAGCCCACGGCGATCACGGACGACCCGTCGACGACCGGCTGCGAGAGACCGAAGTCCGACGCCGGGCCCTCCAAAGGGACGGCGAGCTGCCACGACTGCTCGTACGGCGGCTGGGCCGCATCCGGGAGGAAACCCGTGTGGCCCGCGTCGCCCTGCGCCTGCGTCCACCCGCCGATCGCCTGCGCCGATGCGACGGCGGCGAGCAGCCATGCACCCCCGACGACCATCGCGAGAAGGACGACCACGCTCGTGAAGAAGCGGTGTCGACGTGCGGGAACGAGCTCGGGGTCGCGCAAGGCCGCGCCATTCTAGGGGGCGCGGGGGGAAGCGACGCTCAGCCTGCAGACAGGACGATCGGCGCCAGCCGGATCAGGTCGACCACGCTCGCCGGACCGAGGTAGTCGAGCGGGTCGACGTACTGCCCGATCATGCGAACGCCGAAGTGGACGTTCGGTATGGCATCGCCGACATGTCCTGTGCCGGAGCGCGCGATGCCTTCTCCCTGCACCACCAGATCTCCTTTGTGCACGAGGAGCGCCGATACGAACGAACACGTCGACAGGAGGCCGCCCCCGTGATCGATCGTGACGAAGAGGCGCCCACCCACGTTGCCCGCGAAGCTGACGACGCCCGCCGCGGGAGCTCTCACGATCGTGCCTGCCGGTGCGGCGATGTCGATGCCCCGGTGTCCCGAGCCGTACGGCATGCCGGGCGGATCGAACCCGCGGATGACCGCGCCGGTCACCGGCCACGTCCACGACCCGGTCGCGCGAGCCGGCGAGGCCGGCAGGATCGACAGCAGCGCGACGAGGGCGACGAGCGTTCGCTTCATGCGGGCGACGTTAGACCCGCGAAGGAGACCGCGCAGTGACCGATGTCACGCGGAGCGCTCGGTCGGTCAGTCGACCTCGGAGAGTTGCCCGCGGAGCCCGCCGACCGCCTTCGTGTGGATCTGGCAGACACGCGACTCGGTGACCCCGAGGATCTCACCGATCTCGGCAAGCGTGAGCCCCTCGAAGTAGTAGAGGGTGACGACGATCTTCTCGCGCTCGGAGAGCGAGTTGATCGCGGCGGCCAGCAAACCGCGGGTCTCCTGGCTCTCTACGCCCGATGTCGGGTCGAGGTGCTTGTCGGCGAGCGTGTCGATCAGCGAGACTTGTTCACCGCGATCGGCTCCGACGGACACCAACTCGTCGAGCGCGAGCACGGAGACGAACGAGATCTGGCTCACCACGTCGTGTAGCTCCGAACGCGAGATGCCGAGCCGCTCGGCCATCTCCGCCTCGGTCGGCTGCCGCTTCAGCATCGCCTCGAGGTCGGAATGCGCCTTCTCGATCTCGCGGGCCTTGAACCGGATCGAACGGGGGACCCAATCCATGGCGCGGAGCTCATCGATGATCGCGCCCTTGATCCGCGGGATGGCGTACGTCTCGAACTTGTTCCCGCGGCCCGGCTCGAACTTCTGCAGCGCGTCGATCAGCCCGAACACCCCGTACGA
>CAZDXK010000160.1:0-4752 GCA_964509215.1 uncultured Actinomycetes bacterium
TCGCGATCGAGTCCACGGGCTCCAAGAGCGCGCTCGACCTGGCGCTTCGCACCACCAAGGCGGGCGGCCGCGTCGTCCTGAGCGGGATCCCCGGACCGGGCGCAGACCTGACCCCGGTCTGGTTCCGTGAGCTGGAGCTCGTCGGCGCATACACCAGCGGTTCCGAGCGCGTCGGCGACGCCGACCGGCCCACGATGGAGATGGCGATCGAGCTGGCGAGCGGCCTCCCCATGCTCGCCGACATGGTCGGCGCCAGGTATCCGTTGGAGCGGTGGCGCGAAGCCATCGATCACGCGCTCGGCGCCGGCCGGCTCGGCACGTTCAAAGTGGCGTTCGCGCCCCAAGAGACCTGAAAGCAACCCTGACAGGAGAGAGAGAAACCGATGCCCAGACCCGGATTCGTGTTGGAGGTCGACGAACGGACCCCGCCGTTGCTGGTGCACCAGGGGGAGGGGTTCCGTTTGCAGCGGTTCCCGCTCGGCTCGCGCGTGGTGTACTCGCCGGACTCGCTGCCTGGCATCAAGGACGTGAACGCGGCCATCCGTCACGCGTTGATGAACCCGGTCGATGCCGAACCGCTCCCCGAGCTGCTGACGCCCGGCATGAAGCTCACCATCGCGATCGACGACATCTCGCTGCCGCTGCCGCCGATGACCACGCCCGATATCCGTCAACGCATCATCGAGCACGTCATCGAGCTCGCGGCGCGCAAGGGCGTCGAGGACGTGAAGCTCGTCGTCGCCAACGCGCTGCACCGGCGCATGACCGCAGATGAGATCAAGCGGATGGTGGGTGAGCGCATCTTCCGCTCGTTCTGGCCGGACGACCTGGCGAACTTCGACGCGGAGGATCGCGACGAGCTGACCGAGATCGGCGTGACCGACCAACACGAAGTGGTCGAGATCTCGAAGCGAGCGGCGGATTCCGACCTGATCGTCTACGTGAACATCAACCTGGTGGCCATGGACGGCGGACATAAATCCGTGGCCGTCGGGCTGGCGAGCTACAGAAGTCTCAAGCATCACCACAACGTCGAGACGATGATGCACTCTCGGTCCTACATGGATCCGCGTCCCGGACACAGCGCGATAGGCGACTCCGCCACGCGGATGGGACGGCTGCTGGCGACGAGCGGCGTGAAGATCTTCCAGATCGAGACCACCGTCAACAACGACACGTTCCCGTCGAACCTGGGCTTCCTGAACAAGCGCGAGTGGGAATGGTCCACCTACGACCAGGCCCTGATGATGACCGCGAAGAAGGCGAACGACATGGCACCCCCGCGGGTGCGCCGCGAGCTCTACCGTCGGATCGAGGCTCCCTACAAGCTCACGGGCATCAACGCCGGCGAGGTCGAGGCCGTACACGAGCGGACGCTCGAGAACCTGCACCGCCAGCAACTGGTGGAGGTGCAGGGCCAATCCGACGTCCTGGTATTCGGGCTGCCGTACGTGTGCCCGTACAACGTGAACTCGATCCTGAACCCGATCCTGGTCCACTGCCTGGGCCTCGGGTACCTCTTCAACATGTACCGGAACAAGCCGCTGGTGAAGCCGGGCGGCGTGGTGATCATGTTCCATCCGGTCCCGTGGGAGTTCCATCAGATCCATCACCCCAGCTACATCGACTTCTTCGAAGAGGTCCTGCGCGAGACGACCGACCCGGCCACGCTCGAGTCCAAGTACGAGGAGCGGTACGCGACCGATCCCTGGTACACGCATCTGTACCGGACGAGCCATGCGTATCACGGCGTACATCCGTTCTACATGTGGTACTGGGGGGCGCACGGCCGCGACCACGCGGGCGATGTGATCTTCGTCGGGGGCGACCCCAAGTCCGTGGCGCGACTGGGTTACCGAACGGCGGGGACGTTCCGGGACGCGCTCGAGATGGCGAAGGACACCGTCGGTCCCAGCCCGTCGATCACCTACATGCACACGCCGCCGCTCTCGATCGCGGACGTGCGGTGAGGAGGCGGGCGTGAGCGGTCTGCGCGACGAGCTGAAGGACATGTCTCGGGGGTTCCGGTGGGGGCGCCGTTCCTTGGTGCCCCGATCGGCCGAGCCCTACGCGGAGGAGAAGGACGACGCCGGCTTCCCGACGGACTGGGCGCGTACCCAGGCGGGAACCGCCGCACGCCAGGCGATCCTCAAGGGATTGATGCATCCGCTGCTCAAGAACGAGCTCTCCTTGCGCGTGTTCGGCCTGGACAACCTCAAAGGGGTCGATGCACCGGTCGTGTTCTTCTCGAACCACTCGAGCCACCTGGACGCCACGCTCATCATGACCACGCTCCCCGACGTGTGGCAAGCCAAGACCGCCGTGGGCGCCGCGCGCGACTACTTCTTCGACGTGTGGTGGCGTCAGGCGTTCACCGCGCTCGTGTACGGCGCGTTCCCCATCGACAGGTCGCGCGGCGCGCGGGGCGCTGTGGACAAGGCGCGAGAGCTGATCGAGGACGGTTGGAGCCTGGTCGTGTTCCCGGAGGGAACCCGGTCCCAAGACGGGCACGTGCAGCGGTTCCGTCACGGGGCGTCGCGGCTTTGCCTGGAGCACGGGGTCGCCGCGGTGCCCATCGCGATCCTCGGCGCTCATCAGGCCATGCCCAAGGGCCGGTTCTGGCCGAAGGCGGGCCGCCCCACCGTCACGATGCGATACGGCAAGCCGCTGTATCCGGGAGAGGGCGAGACGCATCAGGGCTTCTCCCGCCGGATGGCGCAGTCGGTAGCGAGTCTCTTCGACGAGGACCGCACGACGTGGTGGGAATCGCTCAGACGGGCAGAGCGCGACGAGACGCCGTCGCTCACCGGGCCGCGGGGCCCCGATTGGCGGAAGCGGTGGGAGGGATCGCGGCCGCTGTCGGGTCGCGGCGACGTGAGGACCTGGGAGTAGGCCCGTGCCCCGGACCGGCGGCGAGAAGCGCAAGGGCACGCTCGTCGAGGAGGCGATCCGGCAGTTCGGCCGCGAAGGCTACAACGGCGCGAGCCTGGACCAGATCGCCACGGCTGTCGGTGTGCGCAAGCAGACCCTCCTGTACTACTTCCCGACGAAGGAGGCCCTGCTGGAGACGTGCTTGTCGGCGGCAGGCGAACGCCTGGTGCTCGAGATCGCGCTGGCGCTCGAGGGCAAGGAGACGTACTGGGATCGCGCCGAGGCGGTGATCCATTCCGTGTTCTCTTTGGCCGAGCAGTGGCCGGAGTTCCCGATGTTCATCCGCGAGGCCGGCCGTCTCGGCCCGGATGCGTTCGCGCGGTTCGCCGGTGTGCTCGACCCGTTGCGACTTCGCGCGATCGAGTTCCTCCGGTCCGGGATGGACACCGGGGAGATCCGGAAACAGGACCCCGCCATGCTGCTCTTCACGCTGTACACCGGCGTGGTCGGCTCGCTCACCGAGGCCAGCGTGCTGAACGTGGTGGTGGGAGCGGGGAAAGGCAGGGCGTCGCTCAAGCGGCGAGAGCGTGAGGTTGTCGCGTTCGTACGGGCGGCCATGATGCCACCGGCCGGGGGGAACTGATGCACGCCGAATCCATCCATCGCGATCCGTGATCCCGAAGTCGCTCCACCAGATCTGGCTCGGGCCGCGCCCGGCTCCTCTCGCGTGGACAGAGACGTGGCGCGAGGCCAATCCGGATCTCACCTATCGTCTGTGGGATGAAGATGCCCTCGACGAGTTGGGATTGCGCAACGACGATGTCTATCGCCGCTACCTGGTCGCTGGTCTCTATGACGGCGCGGCCGACGTCGCGCGCATCGAGATCCTGCACCGCTTCGGTGGTGTGTACGCCGACGCCGACTCCGTTGCGCTCCGCCCGTTGGGTGACGCGAGCTTCATGGACGCGGGATTCTTCGCTCCGCTCGAGCCGAACCTCGAACACCCGGGGCTCATCACCAACGCCTTCATGGGAGCGGTGCCCCAGCACGCGGTGCTGACGAAGTACATGGAAGCGGTGTCCCGGGTAAGGACCTTGCGTCCGATGTGGCGCCTGACGGGTCCGGGGGCGCTCACGGGCGTGCTGACCTCACACGAGTACCCCGACGTGACGATCCTTCCCGCGTGGACATTCTTCGCAACCGCCTTGTCCGGTGAGACCGTTCAGGATGGCAACTCGTACGCGCGGCACTTCTGGTCGACGACCGCGGAACGGTGAGGGCGAGGGGCGGTCACGCCGTATCCGTCAGGCGACTAGCGGCCGGAGTAGAACTCGACGATGAGGCGCTCCTCGACCTTGGCCGGGAGCGGGATCTCCTCGCGATCCGGCAGGCGGGACAGCACGCCCTGCACGTCGTCCTTGTTGCGGTACAGGTAACCGGGCGGATCCGGCGTGATCTCGAGCGCCTCGCGCACCGAGATGAAGTTCTTCGCCTTGGCCGACATCTCGACGGTCTGTCCGGCCTTCACCCGCGCGCTGGGCACGTTGATCCGCTTGCCGTCCAGCTTCACGTGTCCGTGTGAGACCAGCTGGCGGGCCTGGCGCGTGGTCAAGGCGAACCCCAGCCGGAGGATGACCGTGTCCAGACGTGTCTCGAGCTGGCGGATCATCTCCTCACCGGTCACGTCCATGCTGTTGGACGCTTTCTCGTAGTACCGACGCATCTGGGCCTCGGAGACCCCGTAGATGGCCCGGAGCTTCTGCTTCTCGACAAGGCGCGTCTGGTACTCGGAGATGCGCTTGCGTCCGCGCCCATGCTGGCCAGGGGGGTAGGGTCGCTTGTTGGACGGGCAGTTCGGACGGCCGCAGAGCGGCTCGCCGA
>CAZDXK010000161.1:0-4729 GCA_964509215.1 uncultured Actinomycetes bacterium
GGCAGCAGCATGCAGTAGTTGAGGGCGTGGAGGAACCGGCCGTTCGTGATCCATCGACGGCGCGCGACGATCTCGTCGTGCATGAGCGCGATCTGGCCCGCCGGGCCGCCGAAGTTGATGAAACCGAGCTTCACCCAGAAGCGCGCCGCCTCGCGGAACGGGACGCCGTGCGACGGGGTGGGAGGGGCGGCGCGCTCGGCCACGCCGGTGAGCGTATCCCCCTAGATGAACAGCTGGATGGAGGCCGTCTTCATCTCGAGCAGCGCCGTCGCGGCGCCGATCGGCTCCTCCAGCCCGTCGATCAGGTCTTCCTGCTTGAGGCCCAGCAGGTCCATGGTCATCTGGCACGGGATCAACCGCACACCCATGTCCCGCGCCATCTCCAGCAGCTCGGACGGCAGCGGCGTCTTGTAGTCCTTCGCCAGCTTCTTCATCATGCCGGGTCCGGCGCCGGCGAAGTGGTAGCGACTGAGCTTGGCCTTCGAGGGATTGCCGGGGTTCATCACCGAGAGCATCTTCTGCATCCAGTTGTCCCCCGTGATACGGACGCCGGGCTTCACCAACGTGAACAGGCCCCAGAACGTGAAGAAGACGCTCGCCTCCATGCCGGAGGCGGCGGCCGTCGTCGAAAGGATCAGCGTAGGCCAGATCCGGTCGAGGTCTCCTCCCCACGCGATGATCGTGATCTTGTTCTCCTTGTTGAGACCGTCGTCGGTGCGTGCGGCCTGATCGAGCAGCTTCGTGAGCTCGTCGGTCATTGCGCTCACGCCTTCCGGATGACGTAGCGGAACGTGCCGTCCTCGAGCTCGACGGCGTCCAAGAGCTGGTTGCCGCTGATCGTCGCCCAGCTAGGCACGTCGGAACGAGAACCGGGATCGGTGGCGATGAGCTCGAACAGATCGCCCCTCTCCGCGTCCTTCAGGGCTTTCGCCAACGTGACGAGCGGGCCTGGGCACGATTGCCCTCGAGCGTCGACGGTACGGGTGATGACGTCCATAGGAGGAACCTCCAGGGTGGGGATGGGCGGCGTGGGTGGATAGCTGTGCCCTGTGGTCAGCAGGAACAGCAGATGCGGTCGGGGATCATGGCCGCGACGGTGCCGAGTTCGCGTGTGCAGATCATTCGCAGGTGCAACAGCCTAACGCGCCGACCGCGTTCGCAGCAACGTCACGTCCCGAGCCGATCGACAGGAGCCTGTGGCTAGCCGGTGGGCACCGGCGGGGTCGCGAGGCATCCCGCGGAGCGTCCCAGCTCGCGCAGCCCTTCCATGTCTCCCGGGCCGAGCCCGGTCATCCCGCCGCCCGACGGCTCCATCAGCTCGCCTTGCGCTTTGAAGTGCCCGAGCCCGAGCACGTGCGCCAGCTCGTGGAGCACGACCGGACCCTGCGCTCCCGGCGACCCGAAGCCCGGAGGGTTCGGATCGGTGACGTTCAGCGCGACGATGCCGCTCACGTAGACCGTCGACGCACCCGGCCGCGGATAGAGCGGTCCGGCGACACCGGCCGCCAGATGACCGTCGGGTTCGAAGTCGAAGCTGCTCGTCCGAGGATCCACCCAGCCGATGAGCACGGGCGCCCACCGATCACCGTAGCGGTCGGGTTGAAACACGTCGCGGTCATGCGCCGGGACCTCGTCCGTCAGCCCGTCGTAGGCGAACGCGATCCCCGTCGCGCTCGAGAGACCGAGCACCGCCTGCTGGACGTCCTGCGAGGATCCGGGCGGCGCCGCGCCCAGGTTCACCACGTAGTGGATCGGCTCGCACGGGTTCCAACGGACCGGCTCACCGCCAACCGTCGCCATGAACGAGAACTCGCCGCCGCGACGACCGGCTTCCCAAGCTTGAACGATCGGAGGAAGCGCCACGCTCGCGACCACGCACAAGAGGGCGACGAGCGCCAGGATCCGAACCATCCGCGAGGATCCATGCGGTCCCGGCACGTAGAAGTCGTTACCGAGCGCGTGATCCGGCCCCACCGGGAGCGTGTCGCTCAGATCCGGACGAGGGGGCGATGGCGAGGGTGGAAACGCGTCCTGCATCCTTTCAAGGTCGGCGCGCACGTCCATCAACCTTATCCCCGAGTCATACGAACACCTGGTGGACGTCGCGCCGCCTACAAGCGGCGGCGGCGTTCCTTTGGCCAGTAGATGAGCACCACCCTGCCCTTCAATCCGTCGCTTCGCACCGGGCCGAACTGCCGGCTATCGGTGGACGCGGCCGCGAGATCCCCTTCGACCCACCATCCGTCGGGACCAAGAGTGCGCTCGCCCACCAGATCGCCCGGGCCCGCTACGAGGCGTTTCACCATCTCGTAGCCCGGGCGCCCGGGGTGTTCGACCACGACGACGTCGCCGGTCTTCGGGTGGCGAAGCGGGATCGTCAGCGCCCAGTCGCCTGGGGCGAGCGTCGGCGCCATGCTCCCGCCCTCGATGAGCACGCGCGATGGTTTCCAGCGCAGACACGCCCACGCAACACCGGCTGCAACCGCCAGCCCTGCTCCCACCCCCAAGAACGGTTTCCGACCTCGGTGGTAGGTTTCCGGAGTTGGCCCATCAGAAGGAGGCGGCATGTCCATCCGCGAAGTCTTGCTCAGGCCGAACCGGACCGTCCACGCCCACTGCGATCTTCCGTGCGGCGTGTACGACCCGGCGCAGGCCCGCATCGAAGCGGAATCCGTGAAGGCCTGTCAGGAGAAGTACCAGGGGTCGGACGACCCGATCTTCCGGGACCGCGCCATCGCGATCAAGGAAGAGCGCGCGGATCTGGTGAAGCATCACTTGTGGGTGCTGTGGACCGACTACTTCAAGCCCGAGCACCTCGAGGCGAACCCCGACCTGCACGAGAAGTTCTGGAACGCGACCAAGCTCGCCGGCGCGGCGAAGAAGAGCGAGGACCCCGCGCAAGGACAAGACCTGCTGAACGCCGTCGACGAGATCGCGAAGATCTTCTGGGCGACGAAGTCGTAGGCAGATCGAGCCGAGAACCACCCGAGGCCGGGGCTTCCGCCCCGGCCTCGTTCCGTTGCCGGACGGCGGGTGAGACGGCGGACGGGCCGGGCCGTCGGATCCCTGCCCGTCCGCACGATGACCAGACCCTTGTGAACCAGACCACCACACCGGTAAGAGGACCCGGCGGGACGGGGTGGGTCTGGCGGCACCCCGTCACCGCCTGGTCTCGTGTTTGACATCGGCAGTGGGTCGGTCGTTGCAGCACTGACCGAACGGCCGAAGTTTCCTCGCCGAACGGCCGATATCGACGCGGCTGCTCGGGGACGCCGTCCGGTCCATCCTGCGGCAACCGGCTGATACGCTCGCCGTCCGTGAAGGACATCGGGCTGGTCGGCGTGCCGTTCTCGGGGAAGTCAACGCTGTTCACGGCCCTGACCCGCTCGGGATCGCACGGTGGCCAGGCGAACGTCGCGGTCGTACCCGTCCCCGACCCCCGGCTCGCCGTCCTCACCGAGATGGAGCACTCGAAGAAGACCGTCGCCGCGCAGGTGCGGTTCGTGGACGTGCCGGGTGGGGTCTCGTCGGCGCAGGGCATCGCGAGGCTCCGGGAGGTCGAGGCGCTCGCCGTGGTGATCCGGTCATTCGGCGCCGACGCGGCCCCTGCCGAGGAGCTCGCGACCGTTCGGGGCGACGTGTTGCTGGCCGACCTCGCCGTGGTCGACTCGGCGCTGCACAAGGCGGAGAAGCGCGCGAAAGGCAAACCGTCGGCTGAGGTCGCGGCGCTGCAAGCGGCGCACGCGGCGCTCGGGACCGAGACCCCCCTGCGCGACGCGAGGCTGGAGCCCGAGGTGGTCGCCGAGCTGCGAGGCATCGCGGCGCTCACGCTGAAGCCCGAGGTCGTCGTCGCGAACCTCGAGGAGGGGACGGAAGTACCTGCGTCGCTGGCGGACGTGGGGGCGGTCGGCGTCTTCGCATCTATCGAGGCGGAGACGGCGGAGATGGACGCCGACGAGGCCCGGGCGCTGCTCGAGGAGTTCGGGGTGGAGGAGCCGGGCCTTGAGAAGGTGATCGCGGCTTGTTACCGGGCGCTCGACCTCATCACGTTCCTCACGACCGGTGAGGACGAGACCCGGGCGTGGGAGGTGCGACGCGGAGCGACCGCGCCCGAGGCCGCCGGAGTCATCCACACGGACCTGCAGCGGGGGTTCATCCGGGCAGAAGTCATCGACTACGACGAGCTCGTCGGCGCAGGATCGATGGAGGCTGCGAAGGCCGCCGGCAAGATCCGCGTAGAAGGCAAGGACTACGTCGTCCGCGAGGGCGACATCCTCCACGTGCGGTTCGCGGTCTAGCCGCCAGGCACGTAGCATCGCGTGCGATGGCCGAGACGTACCGGATCGGCGAGGCCGCGGAGATCCTCGGGGTTCGCGTGGAGACGCTCCGGCGTTGGGAGCGCGACGGGAGGCTGAAGACGCGTCGCTCGCAGGGTGGACAGCGACTCGTTCCGACGACGGAGGTCGCCCGACTGCTCGCAGAAACACGCGGTCAGGAGCCGATCGCTGCCGGGAGCGCACGGAACCGGTTCCACGGCGTGATCACCGAGATCAAGCAGGACACGCTCGCCGCGACCGTCGAGATCCAAGCGGGTCCGCACCGGATCCTCGCGTTCATCACGCGGGAGGCGGTCGATCAACTCGGGCTGAAGCCGGGGATGGAGGCCGTCGCGACGGTCAAGGCCACCAGCGTGATGGTGAACCTGCCCGAATAGCGCATCGCAAGCTTC
>CAZDXK010000162.1:0-4723 GCA_964509215.1 uncultured Actinomycetes bacterium
CAGCGCATCCCAGAACGGCGTGCCGACGAGCACGGACGACAGGAACGCGGGGTTCCCGCCCGAGAAGTACGCGACGGACGCTCCCTCCAGCTTCGCCACCAGCTCGGCGCGGCCGGCGTCCTCGCGGCTCTTGATCGGGACGATCTCGGCCGGGATCCCCAGCGACTCGAAGTGCGCGAGCCCCTTCGAACCCCATCCGTCGAAGACCTGGTCGCCCTCCTTCGCCGATGCCGCGGGCAGGATCAGAACGCGGCCGTCTCCGCTCGCTCGCTCCAGCAGGACGCGATCCACCTCCGCCGACCAGGGCTCGAACTCCCCCGAGCCGAGCAGGCCGTAGGCGCTCACGTCGCGCCGCCCAGCGCGACCGGACGCAGCTCGGCGTCCAGGGCCGCTCCGAGCTCGGCGGCAACGTCGAGCACGGCCTCGACGTCGTCGGCCTCGGTCCTGAAGTTCACGATGCACGCCCGCAGCACGAACCGATCGCCCAGCACGGCGTTCGAGATGTACACGCGACCGTCGAGCTGTATCTCGGTCATCAGGCGTTCGTTCAGGTGGTCGAGGTACGCCTCCCGTCCGTCGTCGTCGGGAAGCCCCTGCGGCACGTAGCGGAAGCAGCAGATCGAGAGCCCGACGGGGGCCGCCAGCTCGAACTCCGGACGCTCCTCGGCGCGCGCGCCCAGGTACCGCGCCAGCTCGGCGTCGTGCGAGATGCGCCGGCCGTACGCCTCCCGACCGTGCGCGAGCAGTGAGACCCACACCTTCAACGCCCAGAAGCTCCGAGAGAACTGCGGTCCGTGCCGGCCCAGGTCCAGCCCGTGCTGCGTGTACTCCTTGTCCTGCACCACGTACGAGGCCTGCGCGTCGAAGGACTCCGGCAGCTGGGTCAGCTCTCGCACGACCAGGCATCCGCCCGAATGCGGCGTGTAGAGCCACTTGTGGGGATCGAACGCGATGGAGTTCGCCCGCTCGATCCCCGCGAACAGCGGACGCAGATCGTCCGCGAGCATCGCCGGACCGCCGTACGCGGCATCCACGTGGAGCCACAGCCCCTCCTCTTCGCAGAGGTCGGCGATCTGCGTGAGGGGATCGACGGCGCCGGTCGCGACCGTGCCCGCGGAGGCGACGACCGCGAACGGCACGCGGCCTGTCGCGCGGTCCTGCGCGATCGCGGCGCGCAGCTCGTGGACCTGCATCCGGTATCCGTCGTCGACGGGGATCATCCGCACGCCGTCGGTCCCGACTCCCAGCATGTCGGCCCCACGGACGCTCACCACGTGCGTCTCGGTCGACATGTACATCGAGAGCGGCGGATGACCGGCCAGCCCTTCGGCTCGGACGTTCCAGCCGGCTCGACGGTCGCGCGCGATCTTCAGCCCCACGAAGTTCGCCATGGCGCCGCCCGACAGGATCAGCCCGCCGGCGCCGATGGGCAGTCCGAAGAGCTCGGTCGCGAACCAGCGCGTGAGATGCAGCTCGATCTCGGTGGCTGCGGGCGAGAGCTGCCAGCCGCCGAGGTTCGCGTTCAGTCCCGCCGCGAGCAGGTCGGCGACCGCCCCGGGCACCGTGCCGGCGCCGGAGATGTAGGCCATGAACCGCGGATGCCCCGAGAGCTCGGACCAATCGAAGATCACGCCGTGCAGGTACGCGAACAGCGCATCGTCGGACATCGGCGCATCGGGGACGGCGATCGCGACCCCGCCCCGCACCTCCTTCGCGGTCCACCGTCCCGACACCGGCAGCTCCGGCAGGCGCTCCAGGAGCTCCTGCCACAGGTCCACGGCTCGATCGGCGAAGGCACGCGCTCGAGCCGGATCCCAGTTCAGGTCGGGAACGCGCGCCGGGCGCTCGGCCATCATCACTCCTTCACCGCTCCCAAGCGGAACCACTCAGCCTTCATCGCGCGCCTGAAGATGTCCTCGCCGAACGCCTCGACCATGCCTCCCACCTGGCTCTCGTGCTCCTCGATCGCCTGCAGCTTCAGCTCGAGCAGGTCCGGCGGCAGGATGAGATCGATCGAGAGCTGGTCGCGAGGCGTGACGGGAGGCGTCCCGGGCCGGAACACGCCGAACCGGTTGTAGATCGGCACGAACTCGTCGGCCCACTCCTTCGTATTGGTCGCGTAGTGCACCTTCGCACCCGGCGTGCCGACCTCGGCCAGCGCCCTCGTGGCCCACCCGCTCACCGACATGTGCGCGACGTGCCCGGTCATCCCGTCGGGGCCGAACGTCAGGACGGTGTCGGGCCGTACGTCCTCCATGATGTCGCGGACCCTCTCGTAGCCCTCGTCGGGCAAGCCCGTGTCCATGTCGACGTCGAGTTGGTCGAGCCAATGATGCTCGGTGACACCCAGGACCCCGAAGCAACGCATCAGCTCGGCCTCGCGGACCTGCCCCATGGTCGCGGACGGCCAGCGTTCCTCGTCCATCGAGCCGCCCTCGCCCCTGGTGGCGGTCACGCACACGACGCGCCGTCCCTCGCGGACCGCCTGCGCCATGAGCCCGGCGGTCAGGTACGTCTCGTCGTCGGGATGCGCCCAGATACCCAGGATCGTTCCGAGGTCGTCCATCCCATCAGCCCTTCGTCAGCCGGACGGGACGGAATCCTAAGACATCACGGGGCGGAGACGTCTCGTTCCTCGATGATGGCGCGGACACGGATGAGCAACTCCGGCGGCGGCTCGTCCCCGGTGCACTTGGACGCGATCATCGCCTTGAGGTGCCGGCGGAACTCGGCGCGGTCCATGCAGGGGTTGCATCCGCTGAGGTGCTCCTGCACCTTGGTTCGCAGGTCACCCTGCAATTCACCGTCCAGGAGCCGCTCGATCTCCCTGAGCGTTTCCATGCACTCGGGTCCGCAATCACTCATCGATCAATCCCCGCTCCTTCGCCGTGTCCCACAACGCCTTCTGGAGCGCTTTCCTTCCCCGATGGAGGCGGGACATGACGGTTCCGATGGGCGTGTCCATGATCTCCGCGATCTCCTTGTAGCTGAACCCCTCCACGTCCGCAAGCAGGACCGGCAGCCGGAAGTTCTCCGGGAGGGACTCCAGCGCAGCTTTCACGGCCTCGTCGGGGATCTTGTCGAGCACCTCGGTCTCGGCCGACAGCTCCACGTTGCGCCCGCCCAGCTTGTCGAACAGGTACCACTCGTCCAGGTCGTCGGGGCCCTCGACGGTCTGGGGCTGACGCTGCTTCTTGCGGTACGTGTTGATGAAGCTGTTCGTGAGGATCCGGTAGAGCCACGCCTTGAGGTTGGTCCCCTCCTTGAATCCAGAGAACCCGCGGAACGCGCGGAGGTACGTGTCCTGGACCAGGTCCTCGGCGTCGGCAGGGTTACGGGTCATCCGGAGGGCAGCCGCGTAGAGGTTCGGCAGCAGCGGAAGGACGTCGCGCTCGAACCGCTCGCGGAGCGCGGCGTCGTCCGTAGGCGTCTCGGTTCCTCCGGTCACGGCCATGGCGGCAGTATCCCCGATGCGACAACCGGCGAACCCGGGGGTCGCATCGGCTGTGTCATATCTCCAGGGTGGGTGGGAAGATGGCCGAGTGGCCGACGACGACAAGACACCGAAGCGCAACCGCTGGACACCCGAGGGTGGATCGGGCGGCTCAGGCGTGCCGCGCCCGCGGTTCAACCCCTGGCTCGTGCTTCCGCTGCTGCTGCTCGCGTTCCTGATCTTCAACAGCTGGGCGGGCAACGCGGGTACCGTGAAGCTCAACTACTCCGAGTTCGTGAAGCACGTCGAGGCCGGCGACCTGACCGGCACCCTTTCGATCGGCTCCTCGGACATCTCCGGGACATTCAACGGCGAAGACGGGCAGGAGACGCGCTTCTCGACCTCCCTGTCCACCAACTTCCAGTCCGACACCGAGTTCCGGGATTTCCTGGATGACAACGACGTCTCGTACGAGTTCACGTCACCCAGTGTCTTCGCGTCGCTCCTGATCAACATCCTGCCGTTCGCGCTGGTGATGATCCTCATCTACTACTTCGTCTTCAAGCGGATGGGCGGAGGCGCCAACGCCGCGCTCAACCTCGGCCGCAACAAGGTGAAGATCTACGACCGCAAGGAGATGAAGACCAGCTTCAACGACGTCGCCGGCGTGGACGAGGCGAAGGAGGAGCTCCTCGAGGTCGTGGACTTCCTGAAGAACCCGAAGAAGTACCAGCGGCTCGGCGGCCGCATCCCCAAGGGCGTGCTGCTGCTCGGACCTCCGGGGTGCGGCAAGACCTTGCTGGCGCGCGCCGTCGCCGGCGAGGCGAACGTGCCGTTCTTCTTCATGTCGGGTTCGGAGTTCGTGGAGATGTTCGTCGGCCTGGGCGCCGCCCGCGTCCGTGAGCTCTTCCAGCAGGCCAAGGAGAAGGCCCCGGCGCTCGTGTTCCTGGATGAGATCGACACCATCGGGAAGGGCCGCGCAGGCGCGATGGGCGCGGGCTTCGGCGCCCATGACGAGCGCGAGCAGACCCTGAACCAGCTGCTGGTCGAGATGGACGGCTTCGACTCGTCGAAGGGCGTCATCATCATGGCCGCCACGAACCGCCCCGACGTGCTGGACCCGGCGCTCGTTCGGCCTGGACGGTTCGACCGTCAGGTCGTCGTGGACCGCCCCGACCTCCGCGGCCGTGAGGAGATCCTTCGGGTTCACGCGCGCGGCGTGGCGCTGGACCCGGACGTCCAGCTCCGCACGATCGCGTCACGCACCCCCGGCTTCACGGGCGCCGACCT
>CAZDXK010000163.1:0-4698 GCA_964509215.1 uncultured Actinomycetes bacterium
AACACGATCGGCCGGCCTTCGGCCTCATTGTAGGCGCGCCGATAAAACGCGGTCTGATCGGCGACGTCTGGAAAGGCGTTGCGCGTCAACAGCGGAATTTCGGTGCGGAAGAGGCCGACCCCGTCGGCGCCGGCCGCGACGGCCCGGACCGCGTCGGCCGGCGAGCCGATGTTCGCCGCCACCTCGATCGTCGTCCCGTCGATCGTGCGGGCAGGTTCGAGTGCAGAGGCCTGGGCCTCGCGAACCACCGCCTCGCGTTCGTCCCGCGTGGCGGTGAGCTCCGCCAGCAGCGGCTCGCTCGGATCCACGTGGATCACGCCGGTGGTCCCGTCCACGATGACCAGGGTTCCCTCGGCGATGGCGAGCAACGCCGCCCCGGCGCCGACCACGGCGGGGATCCCCGACGCACGTGCGAGCACCGCCGCATGCGACGTCGGTCCGCCGGCGGCCGTGGCGATGCCGAGCGCGACGGCGGGATCGAGCCCCGCCGTGTCGGCGGGGGACAGGTCGCTCGCGATGACCACCCCGGGCGCCTCGAGCGCCGGGTGGGGGACCGGGACGCCGAGCAGAGACGTGAGCACCTGGCGCCCCACGCTCCGGAGGTCGGCGGCCCGCGCACGCAGGTACTCGTCGTCGAGGCCGTCCCATCCCTCCGCGGTCCGTTCGATCACGTCGTGCCAGGCCTGCGCGGCAGAGAGGCCCTCGTCGGCGATCGAGCGCCTCGCCGGGCTCAGGAGCGCGTCGTCCTTCAGGAAGAGCAGGTGCGCGTCGAAGATCTCCGCCTCGTCCATGCCCGCTCGTCCCGCGACGAGCGCGCGCTGACGTGCGATGTCGTCACCCACCTCATCGAGCGCGGCCTCGAGCGCGGCGACCTCGATGTCGACGCCGGCGGCTCCCTCGGGGATCGGGAGGTCGGGCGTTCGGAAGCGTCTGGCGGGCCCGATCGCGACCCCGGGCGAAGCGGGATGCCCCCGCACGACCCCGGGACCTGCCGGAAGAGCGGACGACGGGACACGACGACGCATCTCCGTCGGCTCTGGACGATCGTCGAAGTCGCGCTCGGCGAGCGCGCCGATCGCCGCCAGCGCTGCGACCGCCTGCGGTCCCACCGCAGCGACCTCGATCTCGTGGCCCTGCGTCGCGCCGAGCGTCGCGACGCCGTTCAAGCTGGCCGCATCCGCCGGGCCGCGGCCGTTCGTCAGATCTCGAACCGTGACTCGGGCGTCGAACGACGACGCCGTCCGTACCAGGCGGGCGGCGGGCCGCGCGTGGAGCCCGTGCGCCGCGTTCACGGTCAACCTGATCGACACCGCGCTCTCGGCCGGCGGCTCCCACGGCCCCGGCAGTCCCTCGCCCCCGCCATCGCCGAGGTGCGCGATCTTGCCGGCAAGTCCACCGCGCGCTTCCAGAGCGACACGATCGAGGGGTTCGCCGAGCTTCGCCGTGACGGCGGCGGCCACCGCTCCCTCCACGATGGGCGCCTCGCAGAGCAGGATGTTCGACCGGCGGTCCTCCGGCATGAGGTCGAGGGCCATCTCGGCGGAGAGCACCGCGCTGCCGAGATCCATCAGGACCAGCACGCCATCGTCCGACCAGGCTCGGTCGATCGCCTCCACCACCAGGACGGCGTCCGTCCCGATCGGATGATCCGGCATGTTCAGGCCTCCGGCGGTCTCGAGCCGCACGTCCGGCCCTCCCATCTCGCGGGCGAGCTCGGCCACACCCTCCGCGATCGTGTAGCTGTGCGACACGATGACGATCCCCACCATGGCCGGGTCCCGGATCAGGCCCTCGAGGCCAGCACGCCGATGAGCGTCAGTCCGTATGCGACCGTCACGGCCCCCATGGCGAGCAGGCCGCGCGACACCAGTCGCTTGCCCCGGACCGAGAGCCCGAAGTCCAACAGCACCGAGCGGAGGCCGAGCATCGCGTGGGTGGTGACGACAACCAGGAACAGGCACTCGATCACGAAGATGACGGGGTTGGCGACGTAGTCGAGGACCTGTTCGTACGTGCGGAGCCCGCCGACCTCCTCGACCACGAAGTGATGCGCCACCATGTGGACCGTCACCAGAACCAACAACGCGGCGCCGGAGTACGCGGTGGCCTTCCACGTCCGTGAGCGACGGATCCCCGTGTCCTTGATCGGTGCCGTGGTTGCCATCAGCCGCTTCCCGCGAGGCGCAGAGCCGATCCCAACAACAGGATCGACCCGAAGACCATGAGCGACCAGAACAGCGCCTTCTGCCGGTCGGCCGCGATGCCGGACCCGACGAACGCGACGCGGAGACCGTTCAACCCGTGGAACAACAACCCGAAGATCAGGAGCACGTCGAGGCCCAGGAACAGCGGTGTCGTCGCGAGCTCGAGGAAGCCGTTCCAGGCGCTCCTCCCGCCGAGGAGCAGCGAGAGCACGGCGAGGTGAAGGTACAGGTAGAACACGAGCCCCAGGCTCGTGAACCGGTTCATCGAGAACGCCCAGTGACCTGTGCCTCGCTTCCGGACGTCGAACCAGGCGGTGGGCCCCGGCGACTTGCGCAGGACCGGGCCGCGCGCTTCGCGCGCGGCCCGGATCACCTCGAGGTCGTCGCCCTCAGACCGGTTCACGAGCCGCCCCTCCGCCGCTGGTCAGGGCGCGCCGAAGGGCCATGATCCGCTGCGCCGGGCGCACATCGGACGGGCATGCCTCGGTGCACTCGAACGCCGCGTGGCATCGCCACGCGGCGTTGTCCCCGTCGGCCCACTCGAGGATCGTGGCAACGTCCGCACCTCGGGGCTCCTCCAGCATGCGCTGGGCGTAGGCGAGGGCGGCGGGTCCGACGTAGGAGTCATCGGTGGCCGAGACCGGGCATGCGGAGAGACAGAGGCCGCACTCGATGCAGTCCTCGAAGCGTCCGTATGCGTCGACCCCCGAGGGAACCTCGGCGCCCGACGGGAACTCGCTCGCCCTGGTCGAGGGGTGTGGCGAAGGGAACCGTTCGACGAACGACGTCATGTCAACGACCAGGTCGGCCATCACGGGGAAGTTGGCCATGGGCTCCACGGTCACCTGCCCGGGAGTGAGGTTGGCGACATGCGTCACGCAAGCGAGCGCCTCTCGACCGTTCACCCGAAGCCCACAGGTCCCGCACGAGGCGTGGAGGCACGAGTGCCGGATGGCGAGCGACGGGTCGCGGTGGATCTTGACCCACCGCAGGGCGTCCAGGACTGTGCTCGCGGGCCCTACCTCAACCTCGAACGTGTCGAATCGCGACGGGCCGTCCTCGCGCGTGAACCGGAAGATGCGGAAGCTGCGGGTCACGGTGGAGGCCGTGGTCGTCTCGTCCGCCTCGTTCGCGCCGCCGGAGCTCAGGTCGAGCGTCGCCATCACGCGGCGTAGTAGGCAACGTGCGGCAGCAGCACGGTCTCCCGTGTGCGGCAGGGTTCGTCCACGCCGAGCTTGCGGCAGACCACGTCGGCGCAGACCTCCGCCATCCCGCGGAGCGTCGTGCCCTTACCGCCCGTGATCGTGACGAAGCCCTCAGCCCCGCCTTCCGCCGCGTGGTCGATCGTCTTGAACGTGCGGGAGAGCTCCCGGCCGGAGTCGGCCTCACCTCTGGAACCGATCAACGGACGTGCGGCCGACCAGGCGGCGCGGTGCGTGGCCGTGGCGACCGCGGGGATCAGCTTCGATCCCTCAGTCACCATCCGAGCGACGTGGTCGTCGGGGACGCCCAGATCCTCCGGATCTTCCACGACCCACGAGCTGGTGCCGACGATCGAAAGCGCGCGTTGGGGCACCACGATGTCGCCGTCCCCCGATGCGTGGAGGCGGTTGATCACCATGTTGCACATGCGCCCGCGCAGGGCGAGCAACACGCCGGGGGAGGGCCGGATCGGGACGTCGACGCCGGCCATGGTCGCGACCTTCTCCGACCAGGGCCCCGTCGCGTTGACGGTGAGGTCCGCGTGGAACTCGGCGTCGCGGCCGGTGACGTGGTCGTGCACCGCGGCGCCGCTCACCACGCCGTCGTGGATCAGTAGTCCCATCACCTCGACGTGGTTCAGGAGCAACGCGCCGTTCCGCTTCGCGGTCGCGAAGAACCGCATGGGCATCCGCATCGCGTCCATCGTGGCGTCGGGCACGCGCACGGCGGCCTTCAGCTGGGGGTTCAGCATCGGCTCCAATCGCAGGGCTTGTTGCGGCGTGAGCTGCTCCGCCGGGATGCCCGATGTGGCGCACCCCTCCAGGAAGCTCGGCAGGTACGCCATGTCCTCATCGGTGATCGCCACGAACAAGCCGTCGTTCTCCTCGAACGAGCCGGGTGCGATCTGGCGAAGGAGCCGGTTCTCCTCGATGCACTCCACCGCGGACTCGCGGTCGTTCACCGCGTAGCGCGCGCCGCTGTGCAGCAGACCGTGGTGACGTCCGGTCGTTCCCGATGTGAACTCTCCGCGCTCGACGAGCGTGACGCGCAGTCCGCGAAGGGCGAGGTCATGCGCGAGGGCCCCGCCGGTGCCGCCGCCGCCGACGATCAGGACGTGCGCGTCGTGTGAGGTCCGCGGTGCGGCCTGCGTCATGGTCGCGAGTATCGCACCGCGAGCCGCAACGGGTTGCTACTCGTCGTGGTCGTGTCCTTCGCCTTGACCCTCGGCGAACGACCCCTCGTGATGCGTCTTCTCGGGCTCCTTCTCCTGCCCCTCGGCGAAGTCACCGTG
>CAZDXK010000164.1:0-2636 GCA_964509215.1 uncultured Actinomycetes bacterium
ACGTTCGGCATCCCGGGTTCCCCGGGCGTGACCGAGGGAGCGGCGAGGGACACGATCACGGCACCGTTCAACGACCTCGACGCCGTGCGGACGATCTTCGCGGAGCGGGGCCGCGAGATCGCGGTCGTCGTGGTGGAGCCGATCGCCGCGAACATGGGCGTCGTTCCGCCCGGCACGGGCTTCCTCGTAGGGCTCCGCGAGCTCTGCGACCAACACGGGGCCCTCCTCTTCTTCGACGAGGTGATCACCGGCTTCCGGGTCGCCTACGGCGGAGCCGGATCGGTGTACGGGGTGACGCCCGACCTGACCGCGTTGGGGAAGGTTATGGGGGGCGGGTTCCCGTGCGCAGCGTTCGGCGGACGTCGGGACCTGATGGAGCGGCTCGCCCCGACCGGTCCGGTCTACCAGGCCGGCACGTTGAGCGGGAACCCCGTCGCGGTCGCCGCCGGCATCGCCGCGTTGGACCTGGCAGCCCGCGAACGGCCCTACGACGCGCTCGAGCAGCTCGCGATCCGGCTCACGGCCGGTCTGGCCGACCGGTTCCGTGCCGCAGGGGTGGCGGTCACCGTGGCTCGGGCGGCGTCGATGTTCAGTCTGTTCTTCACGGATGGACCGGTGCGGAACTTCGAGGATGCGAAGGCCGCGGACCACGAGCGATACGCTCGGTTCTTCCATCACATGCTGGAGCGCGGCGTGTACCTGCCGCCATCCGGCTACGAGCTCTGGAGCCTCTCGACCGCGCACGACGACACCACGACCGAGCGAACCCTCGATGCCGCAGCATCGTTCGCGGGCTGACGGACCACTCAGGCGATGGCGGGGCGCTCGGTGGCGTCGCGAACGTCGACGTCGTCGATGTGCATCGCGACGCAATACGTGCCCGACGCCTTCCCGAGCCCGTCGGTGACGGGGCCGACACGGCAGCGGACGCTCACCCGGTCCCCCTTCAAGGCGAACAAGGCGGCATCTCCCCCGAGCGCCGCGATATGTGCATCCAAGAGCGATGCGTTCGGACCCTCGAGTCCGAAGATCTCCAACAGATCGCGGCCCGAGCATGCGTCGGCGGGCCGACCGATCACCTCGGCAGCTGCATCGCTCACGCTCTGCAGCCGCAGCGCGCCGTCGGTGGTCCAGAAGAACTCGAGCTCGCCGGCCGTCGGTTCCACGACCCGGTGGGGCACAGGACGCCGCACGCGTTGAGGCATGACCGTTACCTGGTCGGTGATGCCGATCAGCTCCCACTGACGCATGACCACCCCTTCGGGTCCGAGTCACATCCGATTGTGGGCGGACGAGTGGCGGGGCGCATCGGGGTGCCGGCCGATTCCGGTCCGCGTCGGAGGGACGCTCCATCGAGGGAGGCTCGATCCAAGGCGGGCTACGTCGGATGATGGTGGAGACCGGAGAAGAACGAGTTGTGCAACGTTCGGGGTCTTCCCTGACACCATGTGAGGAGCGAAAGGAGCGTGGATCATGGCCACACAGACCGTGACGTTCGGAGCCGGATGCTTCTGGGGCGTCGAGTACGTGTTCCGTCGGGTGCCGGGCGTGACCGGCGCCGAGGTCGGATACGCCGGAGGCGTCACTCCGAACCCGACGTACCGGGAGGTCTGCTCCCACACGACGGGCCATGCTGAGGTCCTACGCCTGATGTTCGACGACGAGCAGGTCTCGTTCGATCAGCTGCTCGAGGTGTTCTGGGCGATGCACGACCCGACGCAGGTGAACCGGCAGGGTCCCGACGTGGGAGATCAGTATCGAAGCGTGATCTTCACGTCGACACCAGAGGAGCAGACCTTGGCGGAGGCGTCGCGCGAACGCGCGCAGGCGAGGTTCGATCAGCCGATAGCCACGGAGATCCGGCCGACGCCCGAGTTCTACCCCGCCGAGGACTACCACCAGGCGTACTACGAGAAGAACGGGCACATGCCCTACTGCCACGTGGTGCCGACGGGTGTCTTGGAGGAGCTCGGCCTGATCCCCGCGCGCGGCTAGGTCGCGTCTTCCGCTCCGCTACGGAAACTCACTTCTTTATGGGTGCCGTCGCAGAACGGCTTGTTGTTCGAGTGGCCACAGCGGCAGAGCGTGACGCGGTTGCGGATCTCGTAGGTCCTGCCGTCCGAGGACTCGATCGGGATGCCACCTCGCACCCACAGTGGCCCGTCGCGGACGGCGGCGATCGACGGTTCGAAGAAGGGCTCGACAGCGGCGACGACGGCGGCCGGGGAATGATCCAGTCTCCCGGACGGACAGAGCTCGACCATCCGCCGCAGGCGTGCTCGGATAACCGGGTCCGAGGTTTGGTCGATCATCACCCAGACGTCGGTCGATCGGTCGACACAGTAGCCCGCCCGCGAGCAGAGCGAACGGTCGTCCGTCATCACGACGTGGTCCCCGACGAAGGCCTTGGCCCGTTCCGAACGCTGACGCCGGTCGGCCACCTCCGTCCCATCGAAGTTCGCGGCTTCGTGCGATGCATCGCAGAAGGGCTTGCGGGACGAAAGGCCGCATCGACACAGCTCGAACTCGGCCCGGGTCTCGATGGGGGTCGGAGCCTCCCAGTCGACGGGCTCCCCGTGCGGGGTCTCGACCTGCGCGGTGCGAACGAGCGGTGCCCCTCCCGTCACCTCGTAGGG
>CAZDXK010000164.1:2736-4696 GCA_964509215.1 uncultured Actinomycetes bacterium
AAGACGACCACGCTCGCCTGCCGGGTCGGGCATCTGGTCGAACGCGGCGTGCGGCCCGAGCGGATCCTGCTGCTGACGTTCAGCCGGCGCGCCGCCCGCGAGATGCTCTCCCGCGCCGAACGCTCGACGGGCCAGCGCGATACCGGACGAGTTTGGGGCGGCACGTTCCACGCGGTCGCCAACCGGTTGCTCCGGCTCCACGGGCGCCCGCTCGGCCTACGTCCCGACTTCACGGTCCTGGACCAGTCCGACGGGGCCGACGTGATGAACCTGCTACGCGAGGAGTTGGGCTTCGCCACGCGCGAGAGGCGGTTCCCGCGCAAGGACACGCTCGCCTCGATCTACTCGCGGACCGTGAACGCCGGCGAGAAGCTCCCCGACGTGTTGAAGCGCCACTACCCGTGGTGCGTGGACGAGACCGACGGTATCCGGCAGGTCTTCCAAGCCTACACCGCTCGAAAACGCGACCAGAACGTCCTGGACTACGACGACCTCCTGCTGTTCTGGAAGGCGCTCGCCACCGCGCCGCAGACCCGCGACGCGCTCGCCTCGATGTTCGATCATGTGCTCGTCGACGAGTACCAGGACACGAACGCGCTGCAGGCCGACATCCTCGAGGGCATGCGGCCGCCGGACACGCCGCGCAACCTCACGGTGGTCGGCGACGACGCGCAGTCGATCTACGGGTTCCGCGCCGCGACCGTACGCAACATCCTGGAGTTCCCTGCGCGGTTCGCCGCCGCCACCGTCATCCGCCTAGAGCAGAACTACCGGTCGATCCCACCGATCCTCGCGGCGTCGAACGCGGCCATCGAGCTCTCGCCGCAGCGCCACGAGAAGACCCTCTGGTCCTCGAGAGACGGCGTGCGACGGCCGGTCCTCCGCACGTGCCTGGACGAGGCCGAGCAGTGCGACTTCGTGTGCCGGAGCGTGCTGCAACACCGCGAAGAGGGCGTGCCGTTGAAGCAACAGGCCGTGCTTTTCCGCGCGGCGCATCACTCGGATCTGCTGGAGGTCGAGTTGGCACGACGCAACATCCCGTTCGTCAAGTACGGGGGACTGAAGTTCCTTGAGGCCGCGCACGTCAAGGACGCGCTCTGTTTGCTTCGTTTGCTGGAGAACCCGTTCGACGAGGTCAGCTGGTTCCGCGTGCTGCAGCTGCCGGAGGGAGTGGGGCCGGCCATCGCCCGACGGCTGATGGACGAGCTGGGCGTCCGCCGGGTGGACGACGACCAGCCGTCGCCGCTGCTGCGGTTCCTGGAGGAGCCGGTGGGGGTGCCGAAGGCGGCCGTGACCGGGGTGAAGGAGCTCCGCGCGGCCTTGGGCGACTGCCTGGCGGACGAGACCGTGATGCCACCAGCCGCGCAGCTCGACCGCATCCGCGCCTTCCTGGAGCCGGTGTTCGCGCGGCGCTACGACGCCGCGGAAGCTCGGGGGCGCGACCTGGAACAGCTGGAGCTCCTCGCGAGCGGTTACGAGACGCGCGGGCGGTTCGTCTCGGAGCTCACGCTCGACCCGCCGTCGTCCACGGGCGACCTGGCAGGGCCTCCGCTCCTGGACGAGGACTGGCTCGTCCTCTCGACGATCCATTCCGCCAAGGGGTTGGAGTGGGACGTCGTCCACGTGATCCACGCCGCGGACGGCATGATCCCGTCCGACATGGCCACAGGCGACGACGACGAGATCGAGGAAGAGCGCCGGCTGCTGTACGTCGCCATGACGCGGGCGCGCGACGCGCTGATCGTGTCGTTCCCGCAGCGCTACTACCGGCGACCGCGTGGCCTGGAGGACCCGCACAGCTATGCGCAGCTCACCCGGTTCCTGCCCGAGCAGGTTCGCGCCCACTTCGACGAGATCGCGCCCGACGCGATCCCGTTGCCGGACGTCGACGGGATCGACGGCACGGCCGACGTCGACGCGTTCCTGGCCGGGCTCTGGGCGGACTGACCGGTACGCTACG
>CAZDXK010000165.1:0-4643 GCA_964509215.1 uncultured Actinomycetes bacterium
TCCCAGTCGATCCCATGCCGGAAGCCGAAGAAGAAGGCGGACAGGATCACGCCGACCCCGAACGTCTCGCCTGCGGCAACCGCGATCATCCCGGTGGTTCCCATCGAGGTGGCATCCAATCATCTTCTGCCAGGGGTGGCAACTGCGGCATACTGCAACAGACAGACCAGGAAACGGGCGTTCCGTCAGAAGCGGGGGGTCTCGCGGTAGCCGCCGAAGACGCCGACGAGCGTCGAAACGATCTCGCCTTCCGTGCACAGGCTCCGCGCGCAGTCCACGAGTGGGGGGATCAGGTTGGCGTCGGTGCCCGCCGCGGCGACCAGGCCGTCGAGGGCCGCCTGCACCGCCCGTTCGTCCCGTTCGGCGCGCACGCGCGTCAGGGACTCGATCTGCGCACGCTCGCCCTCCGGACCGATCACGAGCGTTTCCACCGGCTCGTCGTGCAGGTCGACGAACGCGTTGACGCCCACCTTCGTGAGATCGCCGGACTCGTAGCGCCTCTGTTCCAGGAAGGCCGACTCGGCGATCGCCTGCTGGAACCAGCCCACGTCGATCCCGGTCAACACGCCTTCGAGCATGGACCCGTTTCCCATCCGGTCGATCTCGGAGAACATGGCCTCGGCCTGCTCCTCCATGCGGTCGGTCATCGTCTCCACGAAGTACGAACCTGCGAGCGGGTCGGCCACGTCGGGCACACCGCTCTCGTAGGCGATCACCTGCTGTGTGCGTAGCGCGAGCTTCGCGTTTTCCTCCGTTGGGAGCGCGAGCACCTCGTCGAGCGCGTTCGTGTGCAGCGACTGGGTGCCGCCGAGCACCCCGGCCAGCGCCTCGATCGCCGTGCGCACGACGTTGTTCATCGGCTGCTGCGCGGTCAACGACACACCGGCGGTCTGCGTGTGGAACCGGAGCTTCATCGCGCCGGGATCGGTCGCGCCGTATCGCTCCTTCAGCCATCGCGCCCAGATCCGCCGTGCCGCACGGAGCTTCGCGATCTCCTCAAAGAAGTCGATGTGCGCGTTGAAGAAGAACGACAACCCGGGGGCGAACGTGTTGACGTCGAGCCCCCGCCCCTGCCCCAGCTCGATGTAGGAGAACCCGTCCGCCAACGTGAACGCGAGCTCCTGTGCGGCCGTCGCTCCGGCCTCGCGGATGTGATAGCCGGAGACGCTCACCGGATGCCACCGCGGTACGCGCTCGGCGCAGAACGCCATCAGGTCGCCGATCAGCCGGAGATGAGGACGCGGGGGGAAGATCCATTCCTTCTGCGCGATGTACTCCTTCATGATGTCTGTCTGCAATGTGCCGTCCAGCTCGTCCCAGGGCACGCCTTGGCGTTCGGCCGTCGCAAGGAAGAACGCGAACGCCACGACCGCCGGGCCGCTGATCGTCATAGACGTGGAGATGTCGCCGAGCGGGATCCGATCGAAGAGTGTCACGAAGTCTTCGAGCGTGTCGGTAGCCACCCCGCAGCGCCCGACCTCTCCCTCCGCGCGCGGATCGTCCGAGTCGATCCCCATCAACGTCGGCATGTCGAACGCCACCGACAGCCCGCCCTGCCCGCGCTCGAGCAGGAACCGGTAGCGCTCGTTCGTCTCGGCGGCCGTCCCGAACCCGGCGAACTGTCGCATGGTCCAGAGCCGGCCTCGGTACATCGACGGATAGACGCCCCTGGTGAACGGGTACTCACCCGGCGTCCCGAGTTTCGCCTCGGGATCGAAGCCGTCGAGATCCTGGGGCCGGTAGACGGCCTCGACGGGCTCGCCGGAGAGCGTCGCGAAACCCCGCTCCCCCCGCGGGGCGCCTCCAGTGTTGGCCACGTTCTCCGCTGGTTCGGCCACCCGCCGCCCGTCGGCTCGTGCCGCCGCTACCCCGCGGCGGCGGTCTCGTCCGCCAGCATAGCCGCGGCTCGATATGGGTCCAGGCGACGGGACAGCAGCTCGTCCACGAGCGCGCCGTCCATCGTCAGGGCCGCCGCCGCCTTCACGCGGAACCGTGCGGCCGCCAGGCTCTCGACCTCGCGCAAGAGCCTTGCGCGGCGCTTGACCAGCAGCGCGCCCGAGTCGTTCAGGAACGACCGGTGCTCGCCGATCGCCGACCGGAGCTCCGCCACGCCTTCTTGACGGAGCGCGGACGTCCGCAGGATAGGCGGCTCCCAAGCGCGGGCAGCGCCCAGGTGCAGCATCTGGCGGAGCTCGCGCACCACATCGCCGGCCCCGTCCCGATCGGCTTTGTTCACCACGAACACGTCGGCGATCTCCAGGATGCCGGCCTTCGCCATCTGGACCGCATCACCCATCCCCGGGGCGAGCACGACGACGGCGCTGTCGGTCGCCGCCGCCACCTCAACCTCCGCTTGTCCGACCCCCACGGTCTCGACGACGATCTCGTCGTAACCGGCTGCATCCAGCACGCGGACCGCCTCGGGGGCCGCGAGCGCCATGCCGCCGAGATGCCCGCGCGTCGCCATCGAACGGATGAAGACGCCCGGGTCCGTCGCGTGTTCCTGCATGCGGACGCGGTCCCCCAACAACGCCCCACCGGTGTAGGGCGAGGTCGGATCGATCGCGAGGACCGCCACCGAGCGCTCGGCGCCGCGCTCGGCACGGACCAGCTCGGTGGCGAGCGTCGACTTCCCCACGCCGGGTGCGCCGGTGAGCCCGATCGTCGAGGCTCGGCCGGTGCTCGCGTAGATCCCGGCGGAGAGCGCCTCCAGGTCCGTGCCGCCGTCCTCCACCATCGAGATGGCTCTGGCGACGGCACGTCGGTCGCCCGCCAGCACGCCCGCGATCACCGATCCGATATCCACCGGCCGAAGCCTAGCTGTCGCGGGGATCCGCGTCGGGCACAGGGCCGGCGGCATCCGCGGGAGCCGCGCCTGGGATGGCACGCAGCGCGTCTCGGAGCGATCCACAGTACGCGCGCTGCTCGATCAACGCGGGGTCGTCGTCGGAGGCGACCCTGGAGCGGATCATGGCCAGGTTCACCTGTTCGCGTTGGAGGCGGCGGAGCAGCGCCGCCGCGCGCCCCCCAGCGCGGATCCGCATCGCGCCGACGGCCGCGCGACGCCGGCGTGCGGGCTCGAGCGTCGCCAGCTCGACGGCGGAGACGCCGGAACCGCTGATCTCTTCGGCGAGCGCGCCGTGCAGCCACGTCCGCTCGCGCCTGCGGGCCAAGACGACGGCGAGCGTCGAGAACGCGAGGAGCGGAAGTCCCTTCACCGCGGTCGCCACGGGGATCATGAGCAGATCCGCACCGCTCCACGGGCGCGTCGGGAACAGGTCCAGCAGCGGCGAGTTCCACAGGAAGTGCCCCAGGACCGCGGCGGCCGACAACCCCCCGAGCACGGTGATCCTCCGCTTGAGCGGCCGGCGATGACGACGGGACACGACGTATCCGATGCCCATGCCCACGAGTCCGGTGTAGAGGACGTGCGAGTACAACCCGCTCGCCACGACCCGGACGAAGAAGCCCTGCAGCACGCCGTTCGGCTGCCCACCGAAGACGCCCATGAAGTAGAAGACGTCCTCGACGACCGCGAAGCCCAGACCGCACACCGCGCCGTACACGAATCCGTCCATCATGTCGTCGAACTCGTCGGGAGCGATCAGGTAGATCAGCACCACGCCAAGGCCCTTGAGGATCTCCTCGACGAACGGGGCCGTGAGGGCAGCCGTCCAGCGGGCCGCGAACTCCGGGCCGCCCACCCGAGCCACGACGAGACCCCATCCGTGGTTCGCGAATCCGGACAGCGTCGTGGCGGCGACCGCTCCCCACAGCAGCGCCCCGATCACCAGGGACAGGGGTTCGCGTTCGTACAGGTCAAGGATGTAGACGAGGAACAGCACTGGGAGCGCGTAGAGGGCGAGGAGCCCCCATGACAACGCCCATCCGGCCGGCGAGATCTGGCGGAAGAGGCTCTGCTGCCCGAACGACACGATCCCCGTGACGATCACGATCGCGGTGTACGCCCAGAACGCCGGGCGCCGCGGTTTCAAGAAGCTGGCGTCGTGCAGGGGCGAGCGAGGACGTCGCGGGATGGGAGCGATCAAGGGATCACATCACCTCCGCCTCGTTCACCATCGTGCGCACATCGGAGCGAACGAACGACAGCAGGCCGGCAGGAGCCCATGCGTTGAATGCGATCCCGTGCCCGGCTGGCGTGACGGCGACGGTGACCTCGCCCTCCACGGACGTGCCGGTATCGGCGATCACGCCGACGTAGGCGAACCGGACCCCCGATAGGCCCGTCCGGAGGCGAACGGTCTCGAGGCTGCTCGAGACCGAGAGCTGGCTCAGCCGCACCGACAGGACCGACTCCACGTACGTTATCGCCAACGTGTTGGGATCGCCCCGGAACGGCTCGCGAACGGTTACGAGCAGGTTGCCGCTCCCCCGGGTGAGCAGGACGGAGGGGTCGCCACCGAAGGAGGTGCCGCCGGCGGCGAAGATCCATCCGGAGAGTGGCCGGATGCTTACCGCCCCCCGGATGCCCACCGGTTGCCCCACGGGCTCGGAGAGTGCGGCCGCCGCCACGTATCCACCGAGGACCACCGCGAGGATCGTGGTCACCACGGCGATCGTCGCGCGACCGCCCCCCGACGGCCTGCGTCCGCTCGCGGGGACGTCGGGCCGTGCGGGCGCGC
>CAZDXK010000166.1:0-4614 GCA_964509215.1 uncultured Actinomycetes bacterium
TCGGCTCGGCGTCGGCACCCCACGACCCCGACGCGATCTACGCGTACGACCCCGTCCTCATGACCGACGCCGGCGCCATCCTGCTCCGCCCGGGCAAGGTGGGACGTCGCGCTGAGCCCGACGCCGTCGCGATCGATATCGCGGCCTCGGAGGTCGCCATCGCCGGCCGGATGGAAGCCCCGGCAACGGCGGAGGGCGGGGACCTGTTCTGGCTCGATCGTTCGACGCTCCTCGCGGGACGCGGCTACCGCACGAACGCCGAGGGGATCGCGCAGCTCCGCGCGCTGCTTGGTGGGTCTCTCGACGTGGTCGAGTTCGACCTGCCGCACTTCCGCGGACCGGACGAGTGCCTGCACCTGATGTCCTTCGTGTCGCCCTTGGACGTCGACCTGATGGTCGCGTATCTCCCCATGGTCCCGGTGCGTCTGCTGGAGATCCTCCATGACCGCGACATCCACGTCGTCGAGGTACCCGACGACGAGTTCGCATCGATGGGTTCGAACGTGCTGGCGCTCGGACCCCGGATCGCGCTGGCGCTTACCGGGAACCCCGAGACGCGACGGCGCATGGAGACGGCGGGGGTGGACGTCCGGACCTACGCCGGCAACGAGATCTCTCGGAAAGGGGAAGGGGGGCCTACTTGCCTAAGCCGGCCCCTCGAGCGCGGATGAGGGCCGCACCGTCCGGTATCGTTCAACGCCATGGCCTGGCAATGGTGGTTGCTCCTGCACCTCACCGGCGTCCTCGCCTTCGTCGGCGCGCACGGCGTATCGATGTTCGTGATGTACCGGATCCGCGGTGAACGCGATCGCCGACGGATCGCCGAGCTGATCACCTTCAGCGGGACGACGACGCGGCCCATGTACATCGGCCTGCTGATCCTCACGGTCGGAGGGGTGGGTGCCGGGCTCACGCTTCACCTCTTCTCGCAATGGTGGCTCTGGATCTCGATCGTCATCCTGTTGGTCACGATCGGTCTGATGACGGGGTTCGCAGCGCCGTACTTCCGCCGGATCACGGCCGCCTGCGAGGTCCGTCCGAGCGGCGTGCCGCGCGTCTCCGACGAAGAGCTCGAGCAGCTGTTGCGGTCGGGCGAGGCGCACGTGATCGCCGCGACCGGCGTCGTGGGACTCCTGGCGATCCTCTACCTGATGCTGTTCAAGCCGTTCTAGAGAAGCCGAGCGACCGGCGGGACCGTTCAGGCGGGGGGTAGCGGCCGCGCCGCCGGTCCGTTGACGACCTCACCGGTCGGCCCGAATCGCGATCCGTGACACGGGCAGTCGAACGCGCGCTCCCCGGGGTTCCACGCCACGGTGCACCCCATGTGCGTGCAGCGAGCGCTCATCACGTGGGGCTCGCCGTCCTCGCCGACGTAGACCGCGAGCTTCTCGCCCGCACGTTCCACGATGCCGCCCTCTCCGGGGGAGAGCTCCGAGACGACCTGGGTCACGGTCCGCGCGATCAACACGTCGCGGGTCGCGTGCTCGCTGACCTCCTGCGGCACGGATCCCAAGAGGAACCCCTTGGCGCCCACCATGCCTTTGTTGCCCACAACGACGAGCCCGGCGTCGATCTCTTCGGCGGCGGCGAGGATCTGGGCCGCCGGGTCGCCTTCGCGCAGGAGCACGTCGGTCTCCACGTCGCCGGCATACGTCGCGATGGTGTCCTGGGTAATGAGCTCCCCGGTCTTCGGATGCCCGACGAACACGATCGAGACTGGCGTCTCCAACGCCTCGGCCAGCTCGAACCCCTTGCGTGCCGCGCGATCGGCGGTGGACGACCCGTCGGTGGCGATCAGCACCCGTCTGTATAACGGCCCGTCGGATCCCACGGACGACGAACCGGCTACCAAGAGGACGTCGCGCGGCGAGCGGGCGGCCAGTCGGTGCGCCACCTGGCCCAGCCCATACTTCTTGCCCCGCCCCCCCGAGACGACCATCAGCCCGACGTCGTGCCCGTCGGCGAGCGCGATCAACGTGTCGGCCGGCACCCCCGCCCGGGCCTCACCGGAGACGCGCCGAACGCCCGCCGCCTCCGCCTGCCGGACGGCCGTGGCCACGATCTGATCCGCGTCGGTAGACCTCTCGAACGCGAACCCGACGATCAGCTGCGCCGAGCTCGACTTCGCGAGCGCTGCCGCAACAGCGCCGGCCGCCTGCGCCGACGGTGAGCCGTCCGTGCCGAACAAGATCCGTTTGTATGCCATCGTGCCCGGTCTCCGCGTGCGGTTCGTCACGATACCCTGAGTGCCCCATGACGAACCGCGTCTTCAACTTCGCCGCAGGACCCGCCACGCTCCCTCTGCCCGTCCTGGAGCAGGCACAGCGCGATCTCGTGTCGCTGCCCGGCATCGGAGCATCCCCGCTCGAGGTTTCCCATCGGAGCCCATGGTTCGAAGGTGTGATAGGCGAGGCCGAAGACAACCTCCGTTCCCTCCTCGCGATCCCCGACTCGCATCACGTCGTGTTCTGCCAGGGCGGGGCGTCGATGCAGTTCTCGATGGTCCCGATGAACTTCCGACGGGACATCGAGGGTTCGCCCGCGTACGTGGTGACCGGGTCGTGGGGCGCGAAGGCCCTGATGGAAGCGGAGAAGGTGGGCCCCGCGCGCGTTGTCTGGTCGGGGGAGAACGAGGGCTTCGTCCGGATCCCCGGCAACTACGAACTGCGTGCCGCCCTCGACGGCGACGCCGCGTTCGTGCATATCACCTCCAACGAGACGATCCACGGTGTGGAGTTCCCGGCGACGCCGGTCGTTCCGCCGGACGTTCCGTTGATCAGCGATTCGTCGTCCGACTTCCTCTCGAGGCCGGTCGACATCTCGAGCCACGCGCTCCTGTACGCCTGCGCCCAGAAGAACGCGGGTCCGGCCGGCGTGACGATCGCGATCGTCCGCGATGACATGCTCGCCCGCATCCCGGATGGCTTGCCGGCGGTCATGGACTACCGCACGTACGTGGAGAACCGCTCGATGTACAACACGCCCCCCGTGTTCGCGATCTACGTGCTCATGCTCGTGACTCGCTGGCTCATAGACGACGTGGGAGGGCTGGAGGAGCAGCTCGAGCGCAACCGCAAGAAGGCCTCGGTGGTCTACGACGCGATCGACGACAGCGAAGGGTTCTACCGGGGACACGCGGCGCCCGGTTCGCGTTCCCTGATGAACGTCACGTGGCGCCTGCCGTCCGAAGACCTGGAGCGTCGCTTCATCGAGGAGGCCGTCGCGTTCGGCCTGGTGGAGCTGAAAGGTCACCGCAGCGTGGGTGGGATCCGCGCCTCGCTCTACAACGCCATGCCACTCGACGGTGCACAGGCGCTGGCCGACTTCATGCGGACGTTCGCAACGGATCACGCTCCCGCGTAGGCCGAGTCCTCGCCCGACCGACTCCTTCGGAGAGTCAAGTCGGACATCGAGCGCGCCGATGGACTAGTCCATGACCGTTCCTCCCACCGAAGCCGGAGCCCGCTCGAACGGGGCCGATACGCGCGCCCACAGGCGCGAGTCCGACCTCGTCGTCGGACGTCTCTCGAGCGGCAAACCCCGGCGTCGCCACGCCGACGGCTGGTTGGACCGGTGGATCGCCACCACCGCGGACCTCACGCGTTTGAAGGACGAGCACCCGATGGTCGACGCGGTGATCGACGAACAGGTCGGCCGCCAGATCCGGATCGGCGATCACTGGCTCACGGACTGGGCGTCGTGCAACTACCTGGGATTCGATCTCGACGAGGAGATCATCGCCGCGGTTCCCGAGTATCTGGCCGATTGGGGTACCCACCCCAGCTGGTCCCGTCTCCTCGGCAGTCCGCGTCTCTACGGAGAGATCGAAGAGCAGATGACCGGCCTGCTGGCGTGCGAGGACGTCTTGCTCCTCCCCACGATCACCCATATCCACATGTCGATGATCCCGGTCCTGGTGGGAGACGGCACGGTGTTCCTCGACGGGAGAGCGCACAAGACGATCTACGACGGCGCGATGGTCGCGGCGGGTCACGGCGCGCAGGTGGTCAGGTTCCGGCACAACGACGCCGCGCACCTGGAAGAGCTGCTGGCTGCCAGCGACCCGGGACAACCACGCCTGATCGCGATGGACGGCGTGAACTCGATGACCGGGAACGCACCGGCCATCGAGGCGTTCGCCCGGCTGGCGAACGAGCACGAGGCCCTGCTGTACGTGGACGACGCCCACGGCTTCGGGGTGATCGGCGAACGCTCGTCGAACGAGCTCTGCGACTACGGAACGTCGGGGAACAGCTTGCTGCGCCACGACGACGTGGGGTACGACAACGTCGTTCTGGTCGCCGGGTTCTCAAAGGCCTACTCGTCGCTGCTGGCGTTCATCGCCCTTCCGACCAAACTGAAGCACGCGTTGAAGGTGCTGGCTCCCCCGTACCTCTACTCCGGCCCGTCGCCGGTCGCGTCGCTCGCGACCACGATCGCCGGACTCGAAGTGAACCGGACCCGGGGCGACACCGCTCGTTTCGCGATATGGCAGCGCACGCACCGCGTGCTCGACGCGTTGGAGCGACTCGGCATCGTGACGCCGAACGAAAGCGGATTCCCCATCATCGAGGTGCCGCTCGCCGATCACACGGAGCTCGACCAGGTCGGCCG
>CAZDXK010000167.1:0-4613 GCA_964509215.1 uncultured Actinomycetes bacterium
GGACGAGCTGCGCCGGGTCCGGCGCGAGGCCGGCGAGCCGGATACCGCCGCGGCGGAGATGCCGCCCACGATGGGGCCCACGACCCGCGGGGTGGTCTCGGTGCTGTTGAACCCGGGCGCCTGGATCTTCTTCGCCACGGCCGCCTCCGCCCTGATCGCCGACGCGACGGCCGACGCCGGACGGGACGCCGCATTGGCGGCGGCGTTCTTCATGACGGTCGGCGTGTCGCTGTCGGACTTCGCGTTCACGCTGCTGGGGAGCGGCGGGCGGAGGCTGGTCGGCGACCGGGGGCTCAGGTGGATCCGAACCGCGCTCTCCATCGGACTGGCGGCCATCGGCATCGCTTTCGTGGTGCAGGGTGTGTGGGGTGCGTAGCACGCGCTAGTCCGTCACGGACTAGAAGCTGACGGAGCACCAGGGCGCGGGCTCGGACGCGAACAAGATGTCTGCGCGCTCGAGTCCGCCGGGACGCACCTCGTCGATCCGCCCGGCGCGATGGAGCTGTCGGAACGTGGCTCCTCCCAGGTAGCTGGCACCCAGATCTGTGGCGCTGCAGGCGATATCGGGCTCGTCGTTCGTTGGTCCGCACGTGGCGGCGCCCGCGGTCACGTCGAGCGCGTAGCGACCTTCGTTCCACGGACAGAACGTGTCCTCGACGTCGACGACGATCCGCCCGTCTCCGGCATAGCCGCGCGCCTCAAGGGCGGTGGGCACGTCCACGAGTCGGACGCGCACCGCGTTGCTCGTCCGGAACCGAAGCCGATTCGGCTCTTCCATCAGATAGAACAACGGCTCGTCCACCGGGCGGTTCCACGCCTTGACCCGACGCACCAGATCGATGTCGAACAGGTACCGCCAGATGTCGGCATAGGCTTGCGGGCTCGATGCGACCAGCTGCTGGACGCTGAGCTCGAGGTTGGGGAGGGAGTCGGTCCACTCGTGCTTCACGCGGTACGCCGCGTACGCGTCGGCGTCGTCGTCCGTGTCGTGGATCGCGAAGAACGTTGGATCGTCCTTCTCCTTCTCCCTTTCGAAGAAGATCGCCTCCCACCAGCGGTCGTCCAAAGCGATCATGCCCGGTCGTCGTGACTGCGCCCGGTCGTAGACGGAACTCATCAAGGGCAACGCCTCGCTCCGCGGCAGGAGGCGGACGCGCCCGGTGGGGCGGTAGCCGCGGACGAACGTTGACCGGTGCCCCTCGAGGTCGATCTCACCCAGGAACGACGCGAGCCCGTACCCGAAACGCCCGTAGATCCCGCCCTCCGAGGCGTACAGAGCTGCGATGGATTCGCCTCGCGCACGGACGTCATCCAACTGCGCACGCATGAGCGACGTGTTGATCCCACGACGACGATGCGTCGGCTGGACACCCACGCCGGTCACGCCCGCCGCCCGGACCTGTGCGCCTCCCGGCACCGTGAGGCGAAGGCTCGCCGCCATCGCGCCTCCGACCATCCGACCCTCGTCGAATGCCGCGATGCATCGATCGATCTCGGCGACCAGACGTTCCCGCGTCACGTCCTCCGCAGTGGTCGCGCCGCTGAAGGACAGCTCGATCGCGCGCAGGTACTCCTCGAACTCGTCTTCGGCGATCGTGCGGATCTCGACGTCCATGACGTTCGAGCCTACCGTGCGTTGAGGCGCGTCAGTCCAGCCCCTCGAACACGTCGCCGAGCACGGGGGAACCGTTCGGGCGCTCCGGCCAGGCGATCACGTGCGTCTCGTACCGGAAGACCTCGTCCTCGAAGTCCTCGGGGATGTCGTTCGCCTGCGTGCGATGCTCCTTGATCGCCGCTCGTTTGCGATCGACGACGCCCGAGCAATCCACCTCGACGCCGATCGTCTCGTCGGGGACGCCGCGCGGCTGGAACGGTTGGGTCGGATCGATCGGCTCCTGACCCCTGGCGACGAGCTCGGCGTTGAACCGCTCGAGCATCGAGTTCGATATCGACGAGTGCAGCAGCCGTCGGAAGCCGTCGCCCCCTTTCGCCCGGCACCGATGGAACGCCGCGGTCGTCGCTCCCCCCACCGTGATGTGATCGGCATGGCCGGTGACCCCTTCGGGACCGAACGTGATGACCACGTCGGGCCGTTCATCGTGCAGGATCGCCGTGATGCGGTCGACGAGCTCATCGAACGACATGTCGGCGACCCCGCCGTCGGGGTAGCGCAGGAACTCGTGCCGATCGGGGACTCGGCCCAACGCGATCCAGGACCGCCGGTCCTCCTCTTCGCGGACCTCCCCGAGATCCTCCCGGGTGGCGAGCGACGGGTCCGAGATCATGCCGGCCTCGCCGCTCGTGACATGGGCGAGCGCGAACCGGAAGTCCCGCTCGTGCCCATGAAGGGCCACGCTCCCCGAACACCCGAACGTGTCGTCGTCCGGATGGGCGACGATGGTCGCGAGGCGGCGGCTCACGTCAGCCGTTCTCGCTCTCCAGGAGCGCGTCGAGTCCGACGGTGAGGCCCGGCCGCGAGGGAACCGACTTCACCGCCATCAACACGCCGGGCATGAACGAGACGTGCGACGTTGAGTCGTGGCGGATCGAGAGCGTCTGGCCGAGCCCGCCCAGGATCACTTCCTGGTGAGCGATCAGGCCGGGCAGGCGGACGGAGTGCACACGGACCCCGTCGACGTCGGCGCCCCTCGCGCCGGGGACACGTTCCGCCGCAGCGTCCTTCGCGACAGGCATCGGACCCCTGGCCGCCGCCAGCCGGCGCGCCGTGGCCATCGAGGTTCCCGAGGGGGCGTCCGGCTTGTCCGCGTGATGGAGCTCGAGGATCTCGACATCCGGCAGGTGGCGAGCCGCTTCTTCCGCGAACCGCATCATCAAGACGGCACCGATCGCGAAGTTCGCGGCGATGAAGACCCCCACGTCGCGTTGTGCAGCCCATGCGGGGTCCGGATCGAAGCCGGTCGTGCCGGTGACCACGTGAAGTCCGTGCCCGACGCACCACGTGATGTTCGCCGGCGCGACTTCGGGCCGTGTGAACTCGACCACGACTTCCGCCCCGGCTTGGGTCAGCGCGTCGAGCGAGCCGGCGAGCGTCGATCCCTCGACGACCTGGCCCGCATGGGACGGATCGACGGCCGCGACCAACTCGAGATCCACGTCGGCGGCGACCGCGCGGCATACCTCGCGGCCCATCCGTCCGGCGGCGCCCACCACGCCGACGCGGATCACGCCATGACCTCCTTGAAGGCTCCGCGCGGGAACGGCCCCAGCACGGTGAGCGTCATCGGTTGCGACAGCACGCGCTCGGCCACGCATCGCGCATCGTCGAGCGTCACGCGCTCGATCCGGCCCAGCGTCTGGCTCACCGACAGGATCTCACCGTGCGCGATCTCGGACTTGCCAAGGCGCGACATGCGTCCGCCCGGATCCTCGAGGCCCAGGACCAGCGAACCCTTTACGTGACCGCGCGCCCGCTCGAACTCCTCCTCCGTGAGGTTCCCGGACGCGACGTCCTCGAGCTCGCGGCGGAGCAGGGCGATCACCTGCTCAGCACGGGCCGGCGCCGTGCCGGCGTACGCCGTGAACAGCCCGGCCTCGGTGTACTGGGAGTGATAGCTGTAGACGGAGTACGCGAGCCCCCGGCGCTCCCTGATCTCCTGGAACAGCCGCGACGACATGCCGCCCCCCAGCGCCGTGTTCACCACGAGGAACGCGAACCGGTCCGGATCGGTTCGAGCCAGGCCGTTCGTCCCGAGGCAGATGTGTGCCTGCTCCGTCTTACGCCTGTGGACCATCCGTCTTCCCGACGGGGCGGGCGGATGACCCCCACGTCTGAGGTTCCACGTGGAGGCGTCCCCTTCGGGCAGGGCGCGCCCCGTCTCCATACGGGTGGCCAGGAGCGAAAGGACGTCCTCGTGCCGGACGTTGCCGGCCGCCGCCACCACGAAGTTCCCGGGCACGTAGTGACGCTTGTAGAAACGGCGGACGGAGGCGCGGGTGGCCGCCACGATCGTGGCGACCGTGCCGAGCACGGGGCGCCCGAGCGGATGATCCGGCCAGAGCGTCTCGGTGAAGACGTCGTGCACCAGATCCTCGGGGGAGTCCTCGTGCATGTTGATCTCCTCGAGGATCACCTGCCTCTCCCCGTCCAGATCCGCGGACCGGATCACCGAGTGCTGCAACATGTCAGCGAGGTGGTCGATCGCGAGCTCCAGGTCGCGATCGAGCACGCGGGCGTAGTAGCACGTGTACTCCTTGGCGGTGAAGGCGTTCACGTCGCCCCCGACGGCGTCGAACGCCTGCGCGATGTCTTGCGCGCTGCGGATCTTCGTTCCCTTGAAGAGCAGATGCTCGAGGAAGTGGCTGGAGCCGCTGATCGCTGGGGCCTCGTCGCGGGAGCCGGCCAAGACCCAGACGCCCAGCGACACGGAGCGCACGCCGGGCATCCGCTCGGTGACGACGCGGAGACCCGACGTGTACTCGGTGCGATGGATCGTCATGTGTGGTTCGTGTTTACTCGGCGGGAGGGGCGTCCGGACGCTGGCCACTCGGCTGATCGCGGAAGCGACGGCCGCGTGGCTTATCGCCTCCGCCACCGCCGCCCGCAACGCCGCTGCGCTCGCCGCCACCACGGCTGCCGCGCTCGCCGCCACCAC
>CAZDXK010000168.1:0-4574 GCA_964509215.1 uncultured Actinomycetes bacterium
GTCAGCCGCGGTGCCGCCAGCCTCCAGCGCTTCGAGTCCGGCCGACACGGCGAGGGGGTGGCTCGTAGCCACCATCCCCCCCCGTGCGGATCCCCTGCTTCCCCCTCCCAAGCTGCCCCGCGTGCTAGAGGCCTGAAGCGGCTTGGATGATGTCGTAGTCGACGATCTCGTCGCTCGCAGGATCCTCGTACTCCCCGATCTCGATGAAGAATCCGTCCATGCCGGCCCATAACTCGGGCGTGAGCGGCGCATCTCCGGGCTTCGGGTACATCTCCAGGTCGAGGTAGAAGTCGTAGGACTGCTCGAGCCGGCTCACATCGACCTCGGGCAGCAGGCTGCTCGCGAGATCCACCCATGCCTGCTTGTCCTCGTAGAAGGCTGCGTATCCCTCAGCGAGATCAACGGCCAACTCTTGTAGGCGGTTCTTGTTCTGGTCGTAGAACTCCTCGCTCGCGACCCAGACCGTCGAGATCGCGTCGGAGCTCGGTCCCTCGATGTCGCCCCAGGTGCCGATGACGTTGTAGTCGCCTTCCGACTGGAGCGTGAGGACGTCGGCGAACTCGAGCGACGTGACGTCGATCTCGCCGGCGATCATCGCCGCCGCACGGTTCGGCGACTCGGGCAGGACGACCCAGTTGATCTTGTCCTCGAGCGCCGGATCGTACTGCCGGACGAGAACGCGCTGAAGGATCTCCGTGCCCGAGCCCGGCCCGTGATAGGCGACCTGCTTACCGGCGAGTTGGTCGAACGAGGTGATCTCTGGTTGTGACACCATCACGAACTCGAAACGCCTTTGCGCCACGAAGAAGATCTTTATCGGCACGCCCGTCTGCGATGCCTTGATCGCTTCGGTCAGTCCGATGTTGCCGACGTCCACGTCGCCTCGTATCAAGCCGGCGATCACCGCACTGTCCTCGGTGAGCTCGATCACTTCTGCGCCTGAGGCCTGGATCCCGAATTGATCGGCGATGTCGTTCGGGTCAAGATCGGACGCGTAAGCGACCCGCAGCGCCTGAGTTTCGCCCCCACCGGTACTGCCTCCGCCGCCGCCATCGTCACCGCCGCAAGCGGCTCCGAGGACGAGCACCGCCGTCAGCAGTGCGAACAATCTGGTCCGTCTCTTCATGATCCCTCCGATCTCTCCTCGCGCTCCCTCAAGAGGAGCGCTCCTGACGCCACGGTGTCGCCAATCGCTCCAGCAGCTGGATCGCTGCCGACATCGCGATCCCGATGATCGAGATGACGATGATGTATACGAAGACCTTGTCGGTTCGGTAGTAGTTCGCGGCCGTTTGGATCGCTCCGCCCAGGCCAGTGACCGCGAAAAGCAACTCAGCGATGACCATCCCCTTGATCGCGCGTGCCGCCCCCATCCGAAGTCCGGCGAAGATGTACGGGAGCGAGGCGAAGAACACGATCTTGCGGAACAGCCTCATCCTTCCCGCGTTGAACGAGCGTCCGACATCGATCAGCATCGGGTCGACGTTCTTCACGCCGGTGTAGGTGCTGACGAGTACCTCGAACACCGCGAACAAGAACACCACGAGCACCCTGGACTGGAACCCGAGCCCGAACCAGATGATGAGCACGGGGACCAACGCCGCCACGGGGACGACGTATGCCGCAGAGACGAACGGGTCGAGGACACGCGCGACGGGCCGGTACCAGCCCATCAAGTAGCCCACGCCGATCCCGATGAGCGCGCAGAGACCAAAGCCGATCGCGAGCGACTCCAAGCTGTCGAGTGTCGCGCTCACGAGCTCGCCCGAGGCGATCATCTCCCGCGTCGCGCCTAACAGCGACGACGGGGGTGCGAGGAAGAAGTCGCCGAGCCGGCGGCCTGCGATCTCCCAAGCAGCCAGCAGCGCGACCACCAGCAATAGCTGAACCAACCGCTCCCAGCTGATGATCCCGTTGCGGATCGCGACCCGCAACGGGATCTGGATCCGCTCGACCGCGATCGCCACGTGTAATCGCCCCCTAGAGCATCTCGATGATTAAACGACGCAGCTCTATGGCTTCCCGGTGCTCGAGGAGGCTCTCCCGGGTCCTGGGCTGCTCGATCGGGACCTCCACCGTAGAAGCCACGGTTCCATCCTTCATCACGACGATCCGATCTGAGAGCAGAAGCGCTTCGTCGATCGAGTGGGTGACGAACACCACCGTCTTCTTCTCCTGTTCCCAGATCCGGAGCAGCTCGGACTGCATGTGACCGCGGGTGATGGCGTCCAGGGCTCCGAAGGGCTCGTCCATCAGGAGGACCTGAGGCTCTATCGCGAGCGCGCGGGCGATACCGACCCGCTGCTGCATGCCACCCGACAGCTCGCCCGGGTAGTGGTCGTGGAAATCTGAGAGCCCCACGCGGTCGATGTAGTGGATCGCGCGTTCGCGCCGTGCAGCCCGCGGCACCTTGGCGAACTCGAGCGCCAGAACGACGTTGTCGACGACGTTGCGCCATGGCATGAGACCGGGCGTCTGGAACACGGTCGCCCGATCCGTTCCGGGCCCGGCGACCCGCCTGCCGCTCACCGTCACCTCGCCAGCGGTCGGATGCAACAACCCCGCGACGATCTTCAGGATCGTCGTCTTGCCACATCCGGACGGACCGATGAGGCATAGGAACTCCTTGGAAGCGACGTCGAGGTTCACCCCGGACAAGGCGTGGGTGCGGACGATCTCACGGGCGCTCACGCGTTCATACGTCTGAGCCAGATCCCGGATCGTGATCCCACCTGGCTCTTCGCGCGACACGACCGCCTCGCCACGCGCAGGCACTGCATGTTGGATAGGCGCCTGTCCCGACCGAGTCATCCAGGCCCCTCCCCCGCTGCTCTTGCCGCCACCATGCTCCGGACTGTATACAACATGCGTGCAAACCTGTCGAGGCACGCGCGCGACGCCGTGAGCGGAGTGGCTGCAGAGGACCGCGCAGGCCCCGGGGTACCGATCGCGATCGGTCTGGTCGCCGGCATCGCGAGCGGCCTGCTCGGGGTGGGCGGCGGAATCGTGATGGTCCCGCTCCTTGCGGCATTCGCTGGGTTCGCCCAGCATCGAGCCCACGCCACTTCGCTGGCGGCGATCGTCCCGATCGCCGCGGTCGGGGCCACGACGTTCGCGATCGCCGGTGAGATCGACTATCCGATCGCCGGCCTGCTCGCGCTCGGAAGCCTCGTGGGGGCGCCTCTCGGGGCACGGTTCATGGCCCGGTCCAGCGAGGGTGTGCTCACCACGATGTTCGGCATCCTGATGATCGGCGTGGCGATCCAACTCCTCTGGCCATGACCGCCGAGATGATCCTCGGGATCGTCGCGGCCGGCGTGTTGGTCGGTGTCATGTCGGCCCTGTTCGGCGTCGGAGGAGGGATCCTGATGGTTCCCTTCATGGTGCTCGCGCTAGGTGAGCAGCAGCACATCGCGGAGGGCACCTCCCTCCTCGTGATCTTGCCGACCGCGTTGGCAGGAGTGCTCGCGCACCGGCGACGCGGCTACGTCTCTTTCCACACGGGGATGCTGCTGGCGCTCGGCGGGATCGGCGGGGCGTGGTTCGGGGCCTTCCTCGCGTTGCGCCTGTCCGCGGACACCCTCCAGATCGCGTTCGGCATCCTCATGGCACTGAGCGGCATCCGTGTCATCAGACGCGGGATCGCGCTCCTCCGGAGCGAACGTGCGGTGCGGCTGGGTGGGCAGGGTGGCGCTGGCCCCCGGCCATATCCTGAGGCTCCGTCCTCCCCGCCGAACGACTCCTGGTAGAGACCGACATTCAGCTCACGCGCACGTTGCCGCCCTCGAAGAGCTGGGCGAAGAAGGCGCTCTGCGTGTGCTGACTGTGCTCGGCTGCCAGGCTAGCGGCGCGGGACTCCTCGCCCGCGGCAATCGCCGCGAGGATCGCCTCGTGCTCCGTCCACGATGCCTCGCCCCTGATCCCTGCGACGGCGGAGAAGTGCCAGCGCACGTGCTTCGCGAGATCGGAGAGGATCCCTCGCAACACTTCGTTGTGGGCCGACTCGGCGATCTTCGCATGGAACTCGGTGTTGATCGTGCCCACGGCCTTCAGGTCGCCGCGCACGAGCGCTCGACGTCCCCGCTCGATGAGCTTGCCTAGTTCTCGGTGCTCGGATTCCTTCGCGCGACGGGCGGACAGTTCGGCGGCACGCTCCTCCAGCGTTTGGCGGAGTTCGAAGACATCGCGAACCTCGTCCACGGTGGGGTATCGGACGTAGGCGCCCGCATGCGGGCGTAGGTCGAGCCAGCCGGCTCGTTGCAGGAGTCGGAATGCTTCGCGGACCGGGGTCCGAGACACCCCGAGACTTGTCGCGACGACATCTTCCACGAGATGTGAACCCGGTGGGTAGGACCGGTCGACAATCTTCCCCTCAAGCTCGATGAACACCCGCTGGGAGAGGGCGCCATCATCCGAGTCGATCACTGGTGCTTAGTATTGCATACAGCCTGAGCGCGATATGTACGCCCGTTCCGGGTTCACGGTGGCGCTGGCCCTGGCGCCTAGAGGTTGATGAGCGCGGACGCGAGCGCCCTCGAGACCGGGCAGTTCTGTCTCGTGCCCTCCGCGATGCG
>CAZDXK010000169.1:0-4572 GCA_964509215.1 uncultured Actinomycetes bacterium
AGTACGTGAACATGCGCGACGCCTACCTGTCGGTGATGGAGGCGCTGAAGCACGGCGGGTTCGCCCACGGCGCCGATGTCCAGATCGTTTGGGTCGCGTCCGACGACCTCGGTGGTTCCATGACCGATGAGGCGCTCGCCGACGCCGACGGCATCCTGATCCCCGGCGGGTTCGGTGTACGGGGCGTCGAGGGGAAAGTGGCCGCCGTGCGCTTCGCGCGCGAGCGCGGCGTACCGTTCCTGGGCATCTGTCTCGGCCTGCAGTGCGCGGTGATCGAGTTCGCGCGCCATGTCTGCGGCCTGGAAGGCGCGAACTCGAGCGAGTTCGATCCCGCCACGCCGCATCCGGTGATCGACCTGCTCCCCGAACAGAAGAACGTGACCGACATGGGCGCCACCATGCGCCTTGGGGCGCAACCCTGCTACATCGTCCCCGGCACGCTCGCGGAACGCTGCTACCAGGCTCCGGTGGTCGAGGAGCGACACCGGCACCGTTGGGAGGTCAACCCCGCGTACCACGACACCCTCCAGGAGGCCGGCCTCGTCCTGTCCGGCAACTCCCACAACGGCCGGCTGACCGAGATCATCGAACTGCCAGACCATCCGTTCTTCATCGCCGGGCAGTTCCATCCCGAGCTGCGCTCACGGCCTACCCGGCCGCACCCGCTCTTCCGCGATCTCGTCGGGGCGGCGCAGGCGCACCGACGCGCACGCGTGGAGCGCATCGTCACCGTCAGCTGACCTCGACCCGCGGATGGCGGAACCGACGGAGCCCACCAGGAGCCGGACCGCGTTCGAGGGCGCCGTCGTCCGTCTGGAGATCGAGGATTGGCCCGGTCGTCCCCCGCATGAGGTTATCCGCCATCCGGGGGCGACAGCGGTTCTACCGCTCCTGCCGTCGAACGACGTCCTGCTCGTGAAACAGTTCCGTCCCACGGTTCGTCAGACGTTGATCGAGATCCCCGCCGGGCTGTTGGACGTGGAGGGCGAGGACGCGCTGACGTGCGCCTCCCGCGAGCTGTTCGACGAGACGGGTCACCGGCACGGGGCGATCGAGTTCCTGGGCGGCTACTACGCCTCAGCCGGCTTCACCGACGAGTATGTGCACCTGTTCTGGGCGAGGGCCAAGGCCGAGCCCGAAGGAGATCCGGAGGACGGTATCGAGGTCGTCCGGATGCCGTTCGCCCGGATGGTCGATGCCGCGCGCGCGGGACGGGTACGCGACGTGAAAACAGCGGTCGCGTTGTTGATCGCCGCCGGGCGGGCGCCGCTCCAGTGAACCTGCGTGAGGCTGGCGAGCGCCGCCGTGGTCGGTGCCTGAGGCTCCGGTACGCTTGGCCGGTCGCGAGCTGACGAGGGGGGTTCGGTGATCGTCGGGATCCCGAAAGAGGTCAAGGACAACGAGAATCGCGTGGCTGCGACCCCTGAGGGCGTCCGCGAGCTCGTGCACGCCGGCCACCGCGTCGTGGTTGAGACGGGCGCGGGCGACGGCTCGGCGCTCCCGGACACCGACTTCGCCTCGGGGGGCGCCGAGATCCTCCCGGACACCGATGCGGTCTTCGCGCTCGCCGACATGATCCTCAAAGTGAAGGAGCCGCAACCCCAGGAATACGAGCGGTTCCGCGAGGGGCAGATCCTGTTCACGTACCTCCATCTGGCCGCCGATGCGGCGCTCACGCGGTTCCTGGTGGAGCGCGCGGTCGCCGCCGTCGCCTACGAGACGGTGCAGCTTCCGGACGGCCGTCTGCCGCTCCTCGCGCCGATGTCCGAGATCGCCGGGCGGATGGCTCCGCATTGCGGTGCGGTCAACCTCGAGCGGCCCAAAGGCGGCCGTGGCGTGCTCATGGGCGGAGCCTCCGGCGTTTCGCCTGCGCGGGTCGTGGTCCTGGGCGCGGGCATGGCCGGGACGAACGCCGCGTGGATCGCTGCCGGGATGGAGGCAGAGGTCGCTATCGTCGACATGAACGTGGAGCGGTTGCGGTTCGTCGACCAGATCTGGCGGGGCCGGATCCAGACCGTGATGTCCAGCAGTCTCGCGATCGAGCGGCTCGTGACGCAGGCGGATCTGGTGATCGGCGCGGTCCTCGTCCCGGGCGCGAAGGCGCCGCACCTGGTGACGCAGGACATGGTGGCCGACATGCCCCCCGGGGCCGTCGTCGTGGACATCTCGATCGACCAGGGGGGCTGCTTCGAGACCTCGCGCATGACCACGCACTCGAACCCGACCTACGTGTCCCACGACGTCGTCCACTACTGCGTCGGCAACATGCCGGGCGCGGTCCCGCGAACGTCGACGTACGCGCTCACCAACGTCACGATCCCGTACGCGACCGAGATCGCGAACGAAGGGTTGGAGGGAGCGATCCGTCACGACCCGGCGTTGGCTCTCGGTGTGAACGTCTACGGGGGCTTCGTGACCAACTCAGGTGTCGCGGATGCGCACGACCTGCGGTTCACACCGCTCGCTTCGCTCGTGGACGGGCTGGGCTGAATCGTCGGCCCGCGGCGATGGGGGACATGCTCGCGGTCTGCGCCGAACGATACCTCGACCATCTCGCGGTCGAACGCGGACTCTCGCCGAACACGCTGGCCGCCTATCGCCGCGACCTCCGCCGCTACGTCGCGTTCTGCGGGAAGCGCGACGTCTTCACTCCGGGGGGCGTTGACGAGTCGACCATCCGGTCGTTCGTTGCCTCGATCTCGGCGTCCACATGGGGCCAGGAGGAGCGTCCCTACAGCGCGCGCTCCGTCGCACGTGCGCTGTCGTCGGTTCGGTCGTTCCACCGGTTCCTGCTCCGCGAAGGTGATGCCGATCGGGACCCCGCTGCCGCCGTGGTGCAGCCGAAGCTGCCGCGCTCGCTGCCGCATCCACTCCCGGTCGACGATGTCTCGCGCCTGTTGGAGGCCCCCGACACCGCGACCCTCGTCGGGCTCCGAGACCGCGCCATCCTCGAGGTCCTGTACGGGGCGGGTCTGCGTATCTCCGAGCTGGTGGGGCTCGACGTCGACGACGTGGACACGGAGGAGGGGTTCGTCCGGGTGCTCGGTAAAGGCGGGAAAGAGCGGGAGGTTCCCCTGGGCGCGTTCGGTCGCGCCGCCGTTGCCGACTACCTCGCGCGGGCGCGACCGGCGTTCGCCTCGAAGTTCAGCCGGGCGGCGCTCTTCCTGAACCAGCGCGGCGGCCGGCTCACGCGACAGAGTTGCGGCCGGCTGCTCGCCGCCTGCGTCGCGACCGCCGGGATCGAGCGAAGGGTCACGCTTCACACGCTCCGGCACTCCTTCGCGACGCACCTGCTCGAAGGGGGCGCCGACGTCCGTGTGGTGCAAGAGTTGCTCGGCCACGCCAGCGTCGCCACCACGCAGATCTACACGTTGGTGACGAAGGACCACCTCCGTGAGGTGTACTACACGTCGCACCCCCGCGCGCGTCGCGGGCCGAAGCGAGGGAGTTGAGCGGGATGGTCGAGGACGAGTTCGTCGAGCGCTTGCGCGAAGCGCTGACCGAGCAGCGCGCGCACCTCCGACGCGAGATCGCCGGGCAGGGGGCGGATCCCGACAGCGACGAGGCGTCGTTCGTCGACGACGCCGGGTTCTCGGACCGCTCGCACAGCACCCAGGAACGCTCCCGGCTCATCGCCGTCGTGGAGGCCCTGCGATCCAACCTCGTCGAGGTCGAGCGGGCGCTCGGGCGGACCGACGCCGGCACGTACGGCGCGTGCGAGCGCTGTGGGAAGCCGATCGATCCCGCGCGTCTGGAGGCGCGGCCGTGGGCGCCACTGTGCATCGACTGTCAGAAGAAGAGGTGATCGGATGACCGGAGCGCTGGTGCCGCGGGTGCTCCTCGTCGTCTGCGATTCGTGGGGCGTGGGCGATGCCCCCGACGCGGACGAGTACGGCGATCACGGTGCCGACACCCTCGGGAACACCGCGCGAGCGGTGGGAGGTCTGCGTGCGCCCAACCTCGAGGCGCTCGGGCTCGGCCATCTCACCTCCATCGAAGGGGTGCCGCCGCGCGCCGAGACCGGCTCGGCGCACGGCCGCGCGACCGAGCGCTCGGCGGGCAAGGACACGACCACGGGACATTGGGAGATGATGGGGATCCGGCTCGACCGCCCGTTCCCGCTGTATCCCGATGGGTTCCCTGCCGAGATCGTCGAGCTCTTCGAGGAGGCGATCGGCCGCGAGATCCTCGGGAACGTGCCCGCGTCGGGGACCGAGATCATGGCGGATCTGGGGGAGGAACACGTCCGGACCGGGAGACCGATCGTCTACACCAGCGGCGACTCAGTGTTTCAGATCGCCGCTCACAAGGACGTGGTGCCGCTGCCGACGCTCTACGAGTGGAGCCGCGTCGCGCGACGGCTGCTCACCGGGGAGCACACGGTGGGGAGGGTCATCTCCCGCCCGTTCGAGGGTCCGCCTGGGGCGTTCGTCCGTTCGCCCGAGCGGCGGGACTTCGCCGTGCCGCCGCCGGGTCCGACGGTGCTGGACCGCCTCCAGGCGGCCGATGTGCCCGTATACGGGGTCGGGAAGATCCGCGACATCTTCTCCGGCCAGGGGATCACCGAGGGTC